>NZ_CP014003.1:0-163688 GCF_001521855.1 Picosynechococcus sp. PCC 73109 | reverse complement strand
TAATTGGCCGATGTTTCAGTCCCGTGGTCGGGATTTAGTGGTTGGAAAGCTTAGTCCAAAGTTGGGGCGCGGATATGGCCGAAGCAATCATGTTTCAGTCCCGTGGTCGGGATTTAGTGGTTGGAAAGTTAGTGCTTCTGACTTCTTGCGTTAATTATATGGGTTTCAGTCCCGTGGTCGGGATTTAGTGGTTGGAAAGCTGAAGAGAATGAAGAACCTACTTCTATTCGGATTGTTTCAGTCCCGTGGTCGGGATTTAGTGGTTGGAAAGTGGTTTGGTCGATAAAGTCAACATGGCCGACCGCAACAGTTTCAGTCCCGTGGTCGGGATTTAGTGGTTGGAAAGGCAGCCAAAGCAGGATTAGTTAAAAGCGCATTAGTAGTTTCAGTCCCGTGGTCGGGATTTAGTGGTTGGAAAGTTGACCACCCTCGTCAGGATCATCGCCTTCGTTATGTTTCAGTCCCGTGGTCGGGATTTAGTGGTTGGAAAGCAGGATTATAATTCAGTTCTCCTAATGCTTGATGCGTTTCAGTCCCGTGGTCGGGATTTAGTGGTTGGAAAGTAATCGCTGTCCCCCACCCGGCCCCCGTTGGGCTGAGTTTCAGTCCCGTGGTCGGGATTTAGTGGTTGGAAAGACGGGTGGGACGGATGTAGGCATCGTTGCTGCTGTTTCAGTCCCGTGGTCGGGATTTAGTGGTTGGAAAGCCGAACGATCATCTAAGGCTAGTTGCGCACCACAGGTTTCAGTCCCGTGGTCGGGATTTAGTGGTTGGAAAGATTTTTCGTTTTTTTGGATCAATGGATCAGTTAGAGCGTTTCAGTCCCGTGGTCGGGATTTAGTGGTTGGAAAGCTGAATCAGGGCAACGAGAGCCAAACCTCAGCTATGGTTTCAGTCCCGTGGTCGGGATTTAGTGGTTGGAAAGAAGGTTTGCTTTTCCCCTTGACTGACATATAAATTTCGTTTCAGTCCCGTGGTCGGGATTTAGTGGTTGGAAAGTCCGCGAGCCAGGACTCTTACGATACCTAGCTTTGCAAAGCTCATTTGGCAGATGTCGCTCCATGAGTCCAATTTTACCCATGATCGCTCTATAAATTGTTGACCTTTAAGTATTGAAAAGTATTGAGTTTTCAAGGTTCTAGAGGTTTTGGCAAAGTCCCTAGGATTTTTGGTCACGCTATGGGTTTGCCAATTTGATTTTAGGTCAAATCTAAAGGATGATGCTACCCGGTTTTTCTGGCGTAGATGTACCGTAGGCGATCGCCTTTTTAACAGCCGTGGCATCGAGAATATAAATACAAACAGCATCTTCATCCGGTTTGATCAGTTTTTCTATCGCAGTTTGTAGTTTTGCAAATTGCTTCGTCGTCAGAAAACATTCAAAAACACTAAATTGCTTCCAAGTGCCATAACCCGATAATAAATCAAACAAACGCTTGCGGCGCTTATCCCCTGCCTTTGTAGAAGGTAAGTCGTAAATGATCAGGTAAAAAAGAGTGTTCATCGAATGATTAACGGTTCGTAGGGAATCCCTTCCTGTAGGTGCCTTGCGAGCAATCTAGCCTGTAACTCAATGGCCCGGCGATAACTGCACTTGTAGTTAAAAATGGGATGTTTAAATTCCGAACAAAGTTTACGATCAAAGGCAGATAAAAAGACCTTACAAGCATCATCTTTGAGACGGTAAGCACCAAGACTTTCATTAAAATCTTTGGGTTTAATTTCTTTTTGCTTCAGGACAGTGAGGACAACACTATCGGCGATGAGGGGGCGAAATTCTTCCATAAGGTCGAGAACGAGAGCTGGCTGACCACGGGTGGTTTCATGGAGAAAGCCGATGTAGGGATCGAGTCCAGCAATGTGGGCCGCAGCAGTCACTTGGGTGCGGAGTAAGCCGTAACCAAAGCTGAGTAAGGCATTGACGGGGTCGGTGGGGGGACGACGAAAACGTCCAGTGAATTCCCAAGAATCTCCAAGGATATCTTGCCAGCAGGCGAAATATTCCCGCGCGGCTAAGCCTTCAACACCCCGCACTTCATCAAGAGACTGTTTTTGAAGCACCAGTTTTTCGCGACCTTTGAGGGGATTTTCTTTTTGTCCCCGTCGGTAGAGGAGATTGTATTGGTTGTGAATTTTACCTTTGGCGATCGCCTTAACGATATCTAGGCGTTGTTGGGGATTTTCATGGGCGCGAAATTGAGCAAGACGCAGTTGACCATTGCGGGATTCATTGGGGAGAGCAGAGCCAACATATTTACCAAAGCGACTGAGATAATGCACAGGTAAACCAAGTTCTAGGGCATATCCAAAGGCTTCCCCTGTCATGCTGGGATAACCCAGAAGAACAATATCTTCCAAGGTTTGAGCGGGGATTGATTGTTTTTTCCATGTGCCATCTTCAGATTTCAGGGCAATCTTGAATGCTTCTTGTTGTTTGCTCAGAATGGCATCTGGCTGAGTTAGGTATAGCGTTGACATGGTTAATGGGATTTAACGAGTTTTTTAATTTCTTTAGGGAGGCACAAACGCTTTAGGCTACAATCAGTGCATTTTTTTTGATTGGTGATCGGTAATGGCATGGGGCGATTACTAGCAAGATGGGCTGCCATAATCGCTTGCTCGGTCAAGTTTCGGAGGGTTTGGGTAAATTCAACCTGTTGTCGCCGTCGATTGCCATAATAGAAAATTTCACCGTAGGGAATTTCTTGTTTGGTGCGTTCCTCTAGGCATAGGGCTGCGGCGCAAAGTTGGAAATGATCATTGAGGTGTTTCCCCATTTTTCCTTTTTTATATTCGAGGGGAATCAGTAAGCCATCAGTCTCTTCTACCGCATCGATAATGCCCTTAATTTTTAGGCGATCGCTCCAAACCCATTGCTGCCTATGAATGCGGGTATCTCCTTCAATTGATGTCCCAGCTTCGTTGATATTTCTGTGGAGATGGTTTCCCCGAATAATATGGTCATTAATTTCCATCTCCCCAAGTACATATTCAAAGTAAAAACGTCTTGGGCAATATTCCCATGCATTTAGATAGGCAAGAGGTAAATAATCGTCCATTTTAAACCTTTAATATCTAGAAACTTGTCCCATACCCATCGGCGTTTTTCGTCCTATACCTGCATAAAAAGAAAAGTCGGCTAAAGTATTAATTTGCTTAATAATTTGGGCATTTACATCTCCTAAAACACTGAAACTCATTTCACCAACACAGCCAATAAATTTACTCCGTTTATCGCTAATAATTTCAGTTCTAATATCAAAAAAACTAGGATAAATAGGCTCGAAAATAGTCTCTGTAAATTCAAAATGAATTTCACTATATTGATTCCATCGCTTAAGTAAACTCCGAAAAATTAAGTCTCGATCTGGTAGAGAAACATCGTATTGTGTTTTTCTAAATGCTGTAGGTGTACAGAATCTAAAATTTATTTTTCTTGCCTGTTGTGAAGTTTGGCTATCTGTGCCGTCAAGGGCTTGTTCATAGAGTCTGGTATAAGAAATAAAGTTTGCCCATGGCTGTTGTGACTGGGGATTGGAAAGAATACTGACAATATCAAGCTGGGCAGACCCTAGCTGCCAAGGTTCCGTGCGGTTTATATTTAGCCAGAGATGAGCTAGTTTTCCAAATAGGCTGTCATCCAATAAGGTAATGCGCCACCAACAGGGGGTCCCGGCGGCGATCGCCCGATGATAGCTCCATTGCATTAGCTTACAATTGAGCTTGATCTGTACTGGACTGAGGGTAAAGGCTTTCTCACTCTGCTGTTGGTGCAGTTGTGTCCCCAGGTCTTTATCAACGGAACTAACCAGGTCAAGAAATAGAGCGTGAAGATTACGACCATTAAGATGGGTTTTTAGCAGTGGCGATCGCGGGACAAAATTAATAACTAAACTGTAGGGCATTTTTCTAGAAAACTATAATTAGTTTATATTTTCTTTGATGTAAGAAATGATTGATTTATGTTTTTCTCCATTCTTTTCACAAATATGAAGAAGTTTCTCCTCTGTGCCTTTAGAGGCAATCTTTATGAAGACTTTAGGCAAATCTACAAATCCCAACTCTGAATCATATTGATAATTTTCTAATGCATGAGCAAAGCATAAGCCTATTTGATCTTCGTTTCTTATTGTCACCAGAATATTTTTGTTATAAGCACTGCCCCATCGTAAACTTCGTTTACTCCATTTAGTTTGATCTTTGTCATAAAATTGTTCCTGAACATTCACATGGGCATACTCACTCCCACCACAAAGTCTTTCAATAGGAACTGTTATAGAATGTGGTTTTTCATCAGTAATATCAACTTCACTAGAGTGATCTTTACCGATAAATTGTAAAGTTACGGAAGGCTGCCAGCTACGGGTTGGAATTACCCCTTTTTCGTGAGTTCCCTGACAAGTTAAATCACTACCATAGACATAATCATGGAGCATGGAGAAAGTCTCTAATACTCGATAATCATCAACTTGTTGCTGAGAAAAAATGCAATCTCCAACTGCTTCTGCATCAAATTCATTTAATTGAGAAAGAACTGATCGATAGTTATTCCAAGCTTCTGTATCTAAAGTATTGAGAAAATCAGGAATGCGATCGCCCACTACAATTACTTTTGCATCTTGGACATTACCACGACGATTACAACGACCTACTCGTTGAATTAAATTCTCTGGGGGACAAATTTGAGTAATCAAAGTTTCTGCATTGAGATCACAGCCAACTTCAATGGCTCTAGTCGTTACCAAAATGTAAGGTTGCCCATTGTCATCTCGTTGTTTGATTTGTTGATAAATATCTGGTCTAAGCTGATCTGCAATTCGACCATGGTAGAGAAATAAGTTATCTGGATTTAGTTTCTCCTTAAGTTTTAGATATACACCCACTGCATCCTTAACGGTCTCTACAATTAGCAATATTCTGCGTTGAGGTTTTGCTTTAATTTCTTCAAGGGCGATCGCCGTTACTTGTTCTTGAAAATTACTAGAATCGAAACTGCCATCTTCTTGTTCTTCTCCAATAGAAATTTTATCTAAATAATCAAAGCTCCTCAATTTAGGTTCAACAAAATCAGAAAAATCTAGAGGCTCTAAATAATCAAAAGTTTTTATGAGTTTTTCCGGCATAGTTGCCGTCATTAAAACAAGTGATCGACCTTGTTCATAAAGTGACTTCACCAAACTTTGGAAGTTGGTAAAGGCAATATTTTCATAGCTATGGGCTTCATCAAAGCAAATCAAAGTTTTTTGCTGCTGGATGCGATGGGGAAAAATAAATGATTTTTGTTTATCCCCAAAGGCGAAATAGCGATAAATAAATTTATCTAGGGTAGTTAGAATTACATCGCCTTTATATAAATGGCGACGAGGGTTATTTTTGGGTTTAAAATTTTCACCATTTCCATATAATTTTCTTGTCATTACCGAGCCTGTATCAATGACTAAAGAAAATTGGCGATCTTGATTCTCTTCTAGAGCAGAAAATCGAGTTAGATATTTATCAATCCGTTCTGATTGATCTTCAATTAAACTTCTCGTCGGCAAAACCAAAAATAAACGGTTGCGATTGGCTAATGCAGGAAATAATATTGCCTCTGTTTTACCGGAGCCAGTAGGAGCTTTGAGCAGTAGTGCGGGATATTTATCCTCTCCGATAATGTTATCCATTACTGCCTGTTGCATTTCATTAGGAGTAAAACTCTTATCTTCTGGAATTTTCAGGTATAAAGTATTACAGTCTATAGCTCCTAATTTTTCATTGACTAGCCGTTTCAGGATAATAATATGCTTATTATTTCTTGTTGAATTAATATCACAATTATTGTTCCACCAGTCTTTCACTGCCTTGTTAAGTCGTTTTGCCCAATCCGTCTCTTTATCTTTTAGGCGATCGCCTTGATAGCTTTCCATCTCCTGCTTTAAATCTTTAGGGAAAGGCATCGACCATGTGGTGAGTGGTAATGATATTTCAGAAACATCATCACCAAATACCCAAGGCTCTAGAGAAAACTTATAATTATTTTGAGGATCTTGGACAATATTGAAATCCATAAAAGCTCGGCTTTCTGCCTGCTCGTCATCATCATAAAAACGACAAGCAATCTCTGCTTCTATCTGATCGCACATTTCTAAAATGTATAGTTCTCTAGCATAAGCAAGGGGATCAGCTTCTAGGATTTCTCGATACTGGCTCGCTTTACCCAATAAATTATTAGACTGAGCTAATGTTTTTAATTTATAGCTATCCCTTGCAATATCATGGATAGAGAAATCATGATGTCCTTTTGCAAGGTATTCTGCCCAAGGCTCATGCTTGTCCTCTGCTAGAAAGCGATGACCACTAAATGAATAAATTAATTTGGGTTTATTGTTTTTAACCTCTACTTTGAATTTGAACTTTTGAGGTTTACCCATGTCATGAATTTTAGCGGCTCTCAAAGTTCTTTTCTTAGCTGCATCAAGATCTGCTATATTTACAAACTCTGGTGATTGCCAATTCCATAAACTAACCAGTTTAGTGACATTTGCCACGTGATTACCTAATGGCTGGAACAGTAAATTCTTAGGAATTTTGTTTTTTCCATCAGGAAAAAAAACTCTTCCGAAAATAAATTGTCTCTTTTTAGCTTGGATCATTTCTACTTAATAGGCTAACTAATGAGCTAGGGATAAAAATATTTTCCTGATCAGTCCAGTAATTTAGTATGGGATGATTAGCTGAATCAGAATAGTAGGCTCCTGTAAAAGGAATAAAGCCATCAACCGCTGTGGGTTCTTCTCCCCAAACACCTGTTTCTTCAAGTTGTGCATAGGCTTCCTTTTGCCATCGATAATGGTAAAGATTGTAAATATCGCAGCCTCCATACCATTGAGAATTTTGAATCAAATCATCCGCAGGAACCACAGTAGAAGGAGTTGCTGCACATTCTTCTTCGATCATCTCAATGACTTCAGAAGCCTTTTCGACATAGGCATAACCTTCTTTCCCGATATAGCAACCAAAACCTTCTACAGCGCGTAAAGCCTCTAATTTTTTTGCAGATTGTGAGATAACAAAGCCGCTTAACTGTTCTGTAAAGAAATATTCCCAAGTATGGAGTTGAAAATTTTTACCTTTACCTTTGATAACTAACTTAGAAAAGTCATCATGGTTAAACTCTTGCATCCCTTTACGATAGGTGCGATGAATGCCAGTCCATTCACTTAGATCCGGATATGCACCTAAGGTGATGTAATCCGGTGGTAGTAAATAGGTTGGTGGTTTTTCTTTATTAACCTTTGTCTCAGGAATATCTAAGCCAGCTTTCATCATGGTCAGTCGCCGTAGAAAACCAGACAAACTTGTGGGAGGAACAAAGGGGTAGGTTGCAATGTTTAAGATCGAACCGGGGATCATCCTAAACGTCATTGCCGCCGTAGGTTTTATGGTGAGTTGGAGGCAATACATGGCTTATTTCTGGAGAACATTATCAACGAACGTACTGGAATAATCTTGTAATTTTGCTAGGGCGGTGTCTCCGATCCATCGTTCAAAGTGATTGAGTTCAACATGATTTTCGCTTTCATGCTCTGGAATTTGTGACAGACGAATAAAATCATTTACGGCAATCTCTGGATCGGTCACAGAAGGAGAGATTACAGGTCTTTTTCCTCGTGGAACAAGGTAACGATCTACCACTAATAAAGGTTGATGTGTATCTGGGTTTTCGGCGATCGCCACCCCTTTAGGATTACCGGAGCCAATGCGTGGGAGAGCATCAAGAAAGGCATAGGCAACAGCGGCAAAATCTTGATCCGTAATGCTTAAGCCGTGGTTAGAAACAGGGTATAGAATACCGGGCTGATTGTATTGCCGCTTAAAAGGAATGGGTGTTTCATCCTTGCCACTTTTTGGGCTTGCCATACGGGATGGGTGCATTGCCCGCTGCTTCTCTTCTGGATCAATGTTTTGAATCGCGACACCGCCACCGTGGCTTACGCGACCGATCAATGTTTTCTTGCCAGCTTCTAAACCACCAAATACAGAGCAAATTGGGCATTCAATTTCTGCACAGGTAGCAGGAATTCCGCATTTCAGCTTATCGCCTAACAGAGTGCCATCTTTATGGGGCGCCCAAATCAAACAACGTCGTTCAACACCCCGTCTTTTAGTTGGCGAGATATAGCATTTTTCTAAAGATTGACCATCACGAGTGCTAAGTTTAACAACCTCTACCATGTTGACGTTGACTTGTACTTCATGCCCTAAATAAAGCTCTTGAGAGCCTTCAAGAATGGCATAGATATCAAAGTGAAGACGAGTATTATTATTGATTTGGGGTAATCCAGTAGCCATTTTTAATTATCTCCAGAATTTTTAGATTTACGGACAAGTTCGGGGAAACGAGTATAAAGAGAAAGTTTCAATTGATAGGTTAATTCTTTCCAATCTTTCTCTTGAGAATAGTTATCACTGTCTGCAAAATGAGCATAGGCATTGGTGACATCATCAATATAAAGTTGTAACCAAGTTTTTCCTTCTTTCTCTTGTTCTCGGTTTGATTGACCAAGCGTTTGTAAAAGCTCTTGAGTTTGCTGATAAATAAAATAGTTATCAGGATTCTTCCAAAGTCGAGCCTGAACAATTGTCTCAACTCCTAAGGTTGCGTAATAACCAAAAAAGTTGGGATCATCAACTTTTTCAATTAATTTACTCATCTCTCTACGATAGTCTTCCTCTTTTTCTTTAGACTTTAGAGAACTTTCCATAGAGCCAACAAAGGCAGCCGTTAAACCCGTTAAGGCAGCAACATCTTTATAAAGACGCGCTCGTTTAGCTAGTCGCTTATTAGAGGTCATGTTATTTCCTAAATCATGTTGGATAGTTTGCCAGTAAAGTTGACGTACTTTTTCTAATTCAAAACAATCGGAGTAAGTAACATTTTTAGTTATTGAATATTCTGCTAAATAGGGCATGTCTTTTTGTATATGGCGGATAGCATCTCCTAGCTTTAGATTGATTTCTTTTCCGCTCTCAATAATGCTTTGTCCATAGCCTGCCATGATTCCTTTAACGAAAATAAGATGGCGGTTAGATAAAATAATCGGCTCACTTGCTTGGGTGATTAAAGAAAACTTAAAGTCTTGTAATACCTCCACGCTAAATAATGAAGCAACTTTGGCGATCGCATATTGCACTTGCCCTAATTTTGAGGAGGCGGCATCACCTTTTGATGTTTTGTCAGAAGTGAGAACAATATATTTACCTGCGTTGAGATTCATTTCTTTACAGGTCAACATCCTCAGATAATCTTTCAGTTTGAGTTGAGTTGAGATCTGGTTATCTGCTGCTTCGAGTTTTAAAATAATGCTCTCATCAGTCACCTTTAAGGGAGAGGCAAATGCTAATAATGCACAAGAATCACAGATATGGGGTCTGCCTTCACCTGATGCCGATTGCCGACGCTGAGATGGTCGCTCAAACATAAATCGCAGGACTTGCCATTTTGCAGTTTTAGGATCAAGATCTATCCCACAGGAATAACAAAACTCTTTGTGATCATCTCCCGGCGATCGCGATCTTGGTGTGACGATCTCTTCCGTCAGGACTGGCGCAGGTAATTGGTCAAACTGATCTTCTTTCAGTTCTAGCAATCGATACATTTCAATAAGACACTTAGCAAAAATATCTCCCCGTGTTCCATTAATTTGATCAGTTGCCGTTTTAGTAAAGCCTTTCGCAATAGCTTTGATTTGACGAAAGCTTTCAGGAGATTTCTTTAGATCCTCTTTTATAAAGATAAATGGAACTCCTCCACTTTCCTCTAGAAGTAGCTGTTTTTGGTTTACAAAATCCTCTGAAAAAATAAGTTTTTCAATGACTTTTTCTTTTTGCTTTACAAGCTTATTCCTGTCTTTTTTTGCAAGATTATCTTGCTGCAACTGACTTTCAATGCTTTTTAAATCTTGATTTAGATTTTTTTGTTCTTCAAGCATTTTTTGAAAAGACTTGGAGAATAGCTCTTGATATTTCGCTGCTTCTTTAGCTTGCATAGCCTCTTTATCAGCGATTTCTTTTGTCTTTGATTTTTGATCCTTTTCAGAAAGTTCTTGAGTCTCTAATTCTTTATACAGGATATCAATTTTATTTTGGCGATCACTTTGTCTTTGCTTTGCATCTCGCCATACTGCAAAATACCAAGCAGCAAGCATATTCGCTTGTGATTGATTAATCACCGGAATTTCTAAGGCACTAAAACCCCGACCAGAAAGTGTGATAGACTTTAACATTGCGACAAATGTCTGCATTAAGCCCGATAATTCATATCGAGGTAAGCCATACTCTGAAAAAGCGACTTCCTGTAAAAACTTTTTCCATAGCTCTGTAAAGTCGGGAATGCTTTGATTTGGGATAAATAACTCTACATGGCGATCGCTCTCATTTAAAACTGCAATTTTATAGACTTTTTGTAAATATTCTAAGTAACGCTCAATAATGCTTTCAGTGGATAATCGAGCTTGCAACTCTCCCGGCAATGTCGATTTAAAGAGAATTTTTAAAGATCCAATTTCCTGATTCTGAAAATAGATTTTGTTTGCTTTAATATGTAAATTCCATAGAAAATCAACATTGTTATTTGAAGGCGATATATTTAATTGCCGTATCAGTTGAGAATTGCTAAAGTTTTTTGCGATTGATTCAGCTATAACCTTAATCTCAGAATTAGATTTTAAGCTAATAATTAGTGAATTTTTGGCACTTCTCTCAAGCAACTGTGAGCAGGAGACTGCACTTACTAAAATTTTCAAGGCCCGTAATCGCTGAGAACTAATAAACATGAGCTTCAAAGTAGCGGTAGAGAGATATCACTCGAAAGTGTCCGTAAATCCTTGTTGATATCAATCATAACTGACAAAATTGGAATTAGATCACAGTGTAAGGACAAAGTACACGGACACTTTTGGTATGAGTCGAAGAGGCCAGTCAGTTACGTTATCGCTAAGGGAGTTGGAAAAAGCTCAGCTTGAGGAGTTGGCCCTAGAGTTTGGCTGTGAGTGGGGCGATCGCCCGAATATCTCTAAGCTCATCAAGCAGATTGCCAAACGGGAGCTTAAAATCGCGCCGAATAACGATTGGCAACTGGAGCGAATCAATGTTTTGGAGAAGATCAGGATATTTCTGGTAGATCAAGGCAGAATGGCGGAGGCGATCGCCCTTGCCCAGATCTTAAGCGAACGGGGTGAACTCAAAGACATTGCCTTAAAGCGAGAAATCGAAAAATTCTTACAACAGCCTCTCCCAACATGGCGACAGCGCATTGATAGTTTTATTCGCTGTCAACAACCCTTTCAGTTGTCCTATCAAGATGCCCAGGAGCGAATTTGGAGTTTCTCGATTCATCACGCTCAAATCGTTACCCACGAAAAGCGCCAATATCTTGACTGTTGGGCAACGGAAACGGAAGGAAATCTTGATTTACCTGAACTGCAACACAATTGGAGTTTGCGTTTAGACCGGATTCAGGATGCTGCCGTCAGTCCCCTCAATGAAAAATGGCGATCGCACCTCGATAGCATTTCTGTAGAACTACACCTGTATCGAGGATTGGCTTTTGCTTATCAAGGGAAAAGTGCCGATGTCCATAACGATTGGCATCCAGAGCTCCCTAAAACGCGCCAAGTCATTCGCCAGGTGACTAGTACATTTTGGTTTTTTCGGGAAATCTTACCTTATGGGAAAGATTGTAAGATTATTGCCCCTCAATCTATCAGTGATCTTTTTAAACAAGATCTTGAGGCACTCTATCAAATGTATAACCCAAAACATTGATATTCTTTCTGACAAAGTTGCGCAAACTAGAGAGTTTTATCCAGAGCATTTTGTTGGTGAACTCATGTTTCAGAACGACAATACCGATGAATGTGAAGTTTATCCTTTCCTCACAGAGGCGATCGCCCGCCTAGAGCAAAAAGTTGCCTACTACCGCGACGAAGCATAACCCATCTCTGGTCACGCCTGGGAAGCAGGGCGATTGACTGAACTTTTATAAGGTTTACCACAATAGGGACAAAAACGATGTTTTAAAGAAGTGAGCGGCTGTTGACAACCCTGACAACGACTCTGCAACTTCGTCCCACAAGCAAAACAATATTGCGCCCGTAAGACCAACCATAATGGATCCGGCGCTGACCCTGGCGTCCAACATTGGGGACAAAACCGTAACGCCCGTTGCTTCTCCACCGCCACCGCGATGCCGCGACTTAAAGCCTCTAAATATTCCTCCGGCACCTGGAGTGCATAGGCTAGCCCTTGCTTTGTGCGCTGGTTAAGTTGCGTCGTCTGACCCCGTTCCACCTTCCCATAGCTCTGGGGATGGATCTCCGCCTTGAGGGCCACTTCCCGTTGGGTGAGCCCTAACCGTCGCCGTTGACGCTGAACATAATCTCCCAAAGACTCGTTAGATTGCGGTGTTATTAGCGCTTCTAGTTTATCCATAATTTCTTTACTTTTTTATACCAGCTAACATTTATCTAAATATCTTTAATATGCTACTTTTAACCTACCTTTATTTTTCTACCATAGAGTTTAGCTTTAAGACCAGAGATAATGCCTACCCTTGCCACCGTCGCTACAGAGTTTTTAGAACGACCAGGTCTTGCCCCCAGCACGGTGCGTTCCTACACAACAGCCCTGCTTCCCCTGCTAGCAAACTATGGTGCTTGGCCCATTACCCACCTCGACCGCAAAACCCTACAGGATTACCTCCAACAGTTAGAACACCTCAGCTACACCACCCACCGTCGCCACCAAGCGATTCTCCAATCCCTACTGAACTTTGCTGTTGAGCAGCAGTATTTAGTGACCAATCCCCTGGCCCGCCTGCCCCAACGCAAACCTGACCCGAAAAAAGGCGAACACCACAGCGACCAGACGATCCGTTACCTGACCCCAGAGGAACTCCAACTTCTCTACCAAGCCACCGCCCAACAACCCCGTCTCCATTGCCTCGTGCACTTACTCCACCGCACCGGGGCCCGCATTGCCGAATTATTGTCCCTGGACTATGACCAAGTGGATTTACAGGAACGTCGCTTCCAGGTGGTTGGTAAAGGCAACAAACAGCGCTGGTGTTTCTACAGCCCAGATGTCGATGAAAGCCTAGGGATTTATTTAAAGTATTACCGCCACCCAGACCATCCAGCCCTATTTACTGCCCAACAACCCTTAACAAAAGCCGTTAGTCGCCTCAGTTATCGCACCGCCTACAGCGATTGGCGCACCATGACCCAACGAGAACCCCAACTCCAGGGCCTCCGGTTCCATGATCTACGCCACACCTTTGCCACCGAGCGGGTCGGGTTGATGGGTATTGAAACCCTGAGAGCCCTAATGGGCCATGAAAATATCCAGACAACCTTACGCTACCAAAAGGTGACATCCCAGAGAGCAGAGACCATTGCCAAACAAGCCTTAGTAACGCTCATTCAAGACTCAAACTAAACATTAACAATAAACCAAATAATAAAGGAGCAATATTGAGTCACAAACACTTAGTTACACTTCAAAGACAAAGAGTATGGTATATACTCTTTGATAGACACCCGCGACCTTAATTCTCCCAGGCGATCGCCAACGCCATGAAGCTTACAGAAGATTAGAAAACCTGAAAATTAGTTACTTTCATTTTTGCGACGTAGGATAAATCGAAAGGCGCTGGGGAAACCAAAGAATCACACCACATAAACCGGCTAAACCGAGGGCAGCAGCGATCGCCACTAGGGGAATAATTCCCTGGCTCCAATTTTTGACAGCGATCGCCACCCAAGCCCAGACAAACACACCGCCATAGACGACATCTCGATGTTTCATTGTCACGGCGATCGCCAAGAGAATCCCCACAATCAACAAACTAACTGTCCAAAAGGCTGCCCCTAAGCCCCAGCCCTGCCAACCCAGGAAATCTAGAACACAGGCCCCGTTCACAATCGTCGCCACCGTAATCCAAGCACAATAAAGCGAGACCGGCATTTGCATAAACCACTTCACTTTTTTGGGCAATGGCTTTGGCCCACTCGCAAACCGTTGATAGAGCAAGACCAAAGGCAACAACACAAGGGCAATTAACCCCAAAGACAAGACAAAGCGCTGGTATTGAAAGGCAATAACCCACAAAATCTGCGCCACACTACTCCAAGCGAGAGCATAACCCAATTTGCGGGCGTGGGGTTTTTGTTTCTGGCTGGGTAAAGCTTGGTAAATGGCCAGGGAAATCAAACCGAGATAGATCAAGCCCCAAATGGAAAAGGCATAGCCTGCGGGCACAATGGGCACTGCGGCAAAGTATTGGTCAGAAATCTCAGCAATGGTTAAACCGTCTAGGGGCTTAATATTTGCCAAGATATTAGTCACAAAGGCCGCGGCGATCGCCACAAGATTTAGGGACTGGCGGCGGGTATCACAGTCGAAATTTAACATGGGGTCTATAGTCGTCAGTCTCAACAATTTAGCTTTACTCTGATCGTAAACATTTTTTACACTGAGTTGACTATTTCTGAGATATGTTAGTTAACTCGCATTTCCCAGAACACCATGCTTTGATCGGTCAACTTTGGAGAGTAATTAAAACTGGAGAAAACTATATAGGGCAATGATCCCGAGAGCCGTCAAACATCTAATTCTTGGTTAAGATATCGATACACACTGGCTTTTGAGAGATGATATTCTTAATTTTCCCTATTCTTTAATTTCAACGTATCGTTGAGTATCGGACATATCCACACTTCAACGGCAGACAGCGCTGCTTCTTCATAAACTGACTTCTCCCTTGGAAAGTTACCACAAAATTCAAACAAATGAAGTTGAATCAGAAATCTAAATCGATGCGAGACAGATGAGTGTTAGAAAAGTCGGGTTCTCTGAGCTTAAACTCTTCCCAGCCTTTGCAGACTACTTCGTAGCTTTGGGGGGGGAATGGATAGATCGCGTAGGTCAAGGAAAGAGTCGTGATCGCCTGATTCTAGTAGCAAAATCACGTCAGTTTCGGGGTTATAGCCATCCACTACCTGCAAGATATGGCCAGTGATATAGTGACGGTTCATAATTACTGTGTCGGGCATGGCTAACCAGGCATTAAGGAAGGGAGCAAGGCGTGATCGCGGCACATAATGTGCCTGAAAGCTTTCCCCAGTAATACTCAATTGTGGCAAACGCAGGCTGCATACAACCGTCCCCCGTTCACCACATAGATAACCGCACCAGGCGTTATGGCCCAGAGCCAGCAGATTGGTAGCAACAAACGATTCTTGCCAGTTTGCTGGGGGTTTATTAGTCATCATTTAGTTCCTCCTTTGGATTGAGGAGGGTTCATAAGTGTGCCAGGTTCAGGGTGACTATGTTGAGACATAACGATTTTCGTCCTTGACGCATGCATGAGTTGACCAAACTGATCGGCGGGTCGTGTACCCCAAAAGCCCGTCATCAAGTGCAGCATTAAGCGACGGAGGGGCGACCAGCCAATCATTAGTTGTAGCACCCATCGTCGCAACACCATCATGGGCAACCAGCGATTAGAAAAAGTGCGGTTGAGAATATCTGTAAATAGCAGCATCACCCAGTTTTCAAAGCGGCGGCGGCGACCATACCGCTGCAAAACTCTGATATCGCCTAAATCCTGTTGCTGCTGCGTTGCAGTTGACAACACCTGAGCTAGCATTGCCGCATCCCGAATGCCTAGATTTAACCCCTGCCCCCCCACAGGATGGCAGTGATGGGCCGCATCTCCCAGAAGCGCTAACCGGGGTTGACAGTAGCGGCGACTATGCATCAAGCGAGCCGGAAAGATTAGTGGTTCACTCAGCAGGGTCAACGAACCCGAGTGATCACCATAGCGGCATTCCATGGCAGCGATGAACTGATCTGGCGGCAGGGCAGCGATCGCCTCTGCGTCCTGATGGGGGGCAACCCAAACAATCTGGCAGCGATTATCTGGTAAGGGCAAAATAGCGAAGGGGCCGTCAGGCCAGAACCGCTCATGGGCAATATTTTGGTGAGACTTTGCTGGAGAAACAAAGGCTGTGATGCAGGACTGCCAGTAGTTCCGGCTATTGGTTTTGATCCCAGCCTGCTGCCGGACGCGGGACTTTACCCCATCGGCAGCGACCACAAGGGAAGCACTCAGATGTTGTTGTCTCTGCCCCATTTCTACAATCACCTCTGCCCATTGAGTACTATAGATGACAGTCTGCACCTGCGTTTCGTAGTAGCAGGTGATATGGGGATCGATAGACGCTTGATGGCGCAGTGATTTTTGTAATACTCGATGCTCGGCACAATAATATACGGCAGGCTCTCCCAGATCTGCTGGCGTGAATACCACTTGATGGGGATAGTCGGCATCCGACAGAACAACCTGAGAAAAATGAGTAATAGCTGGAGCAATCTGCTCCCAGATCCCGATTTTTCGAAAAATTTTTGCAGACAGCGGCGAGAGGGCATAGGCACGGGGGCGATCGCCCACCGCCTGCTCAGACTGAGCCTCGATTACGGCAACCCGCAACCCAGATCCCCGCAGCCCGCAGGCTAGAGTCAAACCAGGGATGCCGCCCCCAACAATGATTAAGTCATAGATGAATTCACTCATGAACGCACTAAATTGTCATCATTTTGTTCAGAAACCACGGTTTGGGCAGCCGATCCAGGCGAGTTCGCTCGTACCGCCCGAAACATACCAAAGCGACATAATCCCGCCCCAAAAGCTAGCCTCATCAACAAAAAAGTAGGCACTTCCCGCAGGGACTTAATGAATCCAACCACACCAAATTTGAGTAATCCTTCCGGGCGGACAATACCCTGCCAGATAGAATCTAGCCACGCGGGGAGAGTTTCCCTTGTCCAGTCATCCACGGCTACTTTCCCCGCGACCAGACCTGTCGCCTCCAACTGTTCCGAAAAACCTTCAATACTGGAAAAAGCCGGATGAGACCATTGATCGAGCAGTTGTCTCATTACCGGACGCTCCCACCAGTTCAAAGGTTTGCGGCGATCGTCTCGCTGATTCCAATCAGCCACTACCAAAATCCCACCTGGTTTAAGGACACGCAGCATTTCTTGAGCATAACGAGCTTTGTCTGGCATATGCGGCCCCGCTTCCACCGACCAGACCACATCAAAACTGCCATCAGAGAAGGATAGGTTCAAAGCATCATCTACCTGAAAACGAGCTTGGATATGGGGGGGAGTTAACTCTTGTGCACGCTTGACCTGCTGAGGGCTGATGGTGATTCCGACGACTTTAAAGCCATAGTCCCGCGCCAAAATTCGGCTACTACCACCAATGCCACAACCCACATCTAGTACCGTTGTGCCTGGAGGAAGACAATCAAGGCCACCCCAACGAATCATTTCATGGACAAAGTCATGCTTAGATTGCAGAAAATCCTTCCGGCGGGGGGGAGATCCATAATGGCCGAGGTGGATATGTTCACCCCAGTAAAATTCCAGAATACCGTCCTGAGTCCAGTCATCATAGGACTGGGCAACGGATGTGGAGGACTGATATTTACGAGCTGTAAACAGGTAAATTGCCAGGCCAACAAACAATAAAAGTAGAAGGAAACTAATAATAAAGAGAAAAATGGTCATCATATTCACTTAATTTCGGATTTTTATCAAAAAACACAATAATTCAGAGAATTTTCAGGAAATTAGTTCTTTCTTCTATGGGTTAGCTTTGGTAGTCTCGCGTGAACAATATTTCTATTTTTAGGAGCTACCGCTAACTGGGTTGATATGGGGACTAATTGATTGGTCGTCGCATCCCATAGAATGAATTGGGCACAGTGGCGCAGATCGCCAAGTCGGAGAGTCGTCACCTCAGAGAGCAGATGACGATTGGCTTGATAGCAGGCGGCCAAACTGTAATTGGGGATTTTCTCTGAGAGGTGATGAATACTGTGATAGCTAATATCAGCGGTAAACCATCTCAGCCAGGGGGGCAGATCGAGATAGCTGCTGCCCTCAATTGCTCCACGTAGATAGTCCCAATCTGCGGTGTTATGGGCATAGGCTCCTTCAAAATTGTGCTGTACAAAAAAGACACAGATAAAAATCGATCCAGCCAGGGTCATCACCGTTGAATACAAACCCCAAAATACTCCTGGCCCGACTAGATGGCTCAAAATCAGCCAACTACCCACGACCAAAACATTGTTTAACAGCACATCCCAAAACTCTACGCTTGTCTGCCAGTGCTCAGATTTGTGGGAGAAAACAATAGACCTGAAGTTTTTGAACCCATTACTTTTTAAGCCGGTCAACCCATGCCTGATAAATCCACAAATCCCCAATATCAACGTCAGCCTGGGCTGAATAACAAGGTAGAAGAAGCCCCCCGGCAGGGTCACGATCGGCTGCCGAAGTAGGCCGTAGAGTTTCTGGTCAAAGGCACTGAGTTGAGCAAATTCTTCAGTAGAGAGAAAGTCGCCAATACCACGATACCGTTGCCAGTCACCATTGGTTTTGTGGTGATAGGCATGATCTCTTGACCAGGCATAGGGAGGGATCGCGTTAATGGCCCCCAGCATAAAGCCCACCAATCGATTGGCCTGTTTGGACCGAAACAGGGAATAGTGGCCGCAGTCGTGCATCAGCGAAAAGCAGCGCAACAAAAAAAGCACCATCAACCCAACAATAGGTGGCAACAGCCAAAGGGAAATGGAAGCCACTTTAACGGCCAAAACCCACAGTCCGATATAGGGAACCACGGTATTGAGAATTTGATAGGTGGCACGTCGGTCACTGCTTTTCATATAAGGCGCTAGGACAAAATCTGACTTTTTGGGCATGATGTTCATTCGTTGTGATCCAGGCTCCCGTCCAGAATGATTTTTGCTGGGGGTAGAGGGGGTAAGTTTTCCTTTACCTGCATAGGGATCTCTGGTACAAGAGAAATCTGACGGTCTCGATTGGGTCGCCCTGCGGGCCGTCCGAGGATGAGTTCTAGTGGCTTAATTAACGAGAACACTCCTAACGACGACATCACTCTAAAGCCTGCCAGGATTGCCTCGATTAGGTCTCGAGT
The DNA here is from genome assembly GCF_001521855.1 of Picosynechococcus sp. PCC 73109. Lineage (NCBI taxonomy): Bacteria > Bacillati > Cyanobacteriota > Cyanophyceae > Chroococcales > Geminocystaceae > Picosynechococcus > Picosynechococcus sp. PCC 73109. Next base: position 144,634 of record NZ_CP014003.1, on the reverse strand, counting down.
AAGAAGCCCAGATCGAGGGGGAGTTGGTTGGCTCAGGGCCATTTGCTTCACAAACGGATGAGGAGCAGCGGGAATTCGTCCAGGACAGTGGAGGTACTGCTGAAGCTGGCGAATTTTAATTGCCGAAGCTTGATCGGCACTCTGACTTGAAGATTTTGAAGATGATGTTGTTGGCTTATGGTTCTCCACTTTGACGCCTCCTGACAGACTCAAGGGTCAAGTTGAATTCTTCCCAGCGATCGCCGATCTGACGGTAGCAATCGGGAGGGGCGATCGCCAAATTCTGTAACCAGTCCACCTCAACGGCGACACCATGGTTGAGAACTAGGAGCATCTCCCGCTCAGGGGTATAGGTTTGTAATACCTTTAAGAGATGATCCAGTACATCGCTCGGTAGACCACGGGACTTTAGGTATGGATAAACGATGGCGGCTGGCCGGTAGTGGAGATAATAGGGCACCACTGCTTGACGCCAATTCAAGCAAGTCAGATCTGGCGCTGCTACCTCACAAACAACCAGGCCGCGCCCTTGGGTCAAATATCCTTGCCAGGCCTCATGACCTAAGGACAATAGATTTTCCCGAATAAAAGCAGCTTGCCAAGTCGTGTCGCGGCGCTGCCAAACATCAACGGGTAGTCGCATCAATTTCCTCCCGCAGTTTCTGAGTTGCCGCCACCATGTGCTTGAGGGATGGCACGACTTCTTCCCAGCGGCGTGTCTTCAAACCGCAATCAGGATTCACCCAAATTTGCTGGGTAGGCAGGTTAGCCAGTCCTGCTTTTAACTGCTGTACCAGTTGTTTCTCTGTGGGCACCACTGGACTGTGAATGTCGTACACGCCATTGCCAATCTGATGGGAGTAGCCCCCTTCGGTCACTTCTTGCAGCGTGCGGTTACCACTGCGGCTGTTTTCGATGGAAATCACGTCAGCATCCAGTCGTTCGATGTCCTGGATGATGTCGCCAAATTCGCAGTAGCACATGTGGGTGTGGATCTGGGTCTGGGGTTGGGCGATCGCCGTCGCCAATCGAAATGCATCCACCGCCCAGGACAGATAATCGCTCCAGCGCTGTACCTTGAGCGGTAAGCCTTCCCGCAGGGCAGGTTCATCCACCTGGATAATCTGGGCACCGGCTGCTTCCAAGTCAGCAACTTCCTGCCGCAGTGCCAAGGCAATCTGAAATGCCTGATCTCGGCGAGAAATGTCGGCACGAGAGAATGACCAGTTAAGGATGGTGATGGGAGCCGTCAGCATTCCCTTCACGGGCTTTTGCGTCAGCGCTTGCGCCACCTGAAATTCCCGCACAGTCATCGGCTGGGGACGGGAGACATCGCCGTAGATGATTGGGGGACGCACACACCGACTGCCATAGCTCTGCACCCAGCCATTGACGGTGAAAGCAAAGCCTTCAAGCTGTTGCCCGAAGTATTCCACCATGTCGGTGCGCTCGAATTCCCCATGCACCAGAACATCTAGGCCGACTTCCTCCTGAATTTTGATGCACTCGGCAATGTTGGTATCAATGTTCCTTTGATACTCCGCCTGGGAGATGTCACCTTTTTTGTACTTCACCCGCAACTGGCGCACTTCTTTGGTTTGGGGGAAGGAGCCGATGGTGGTGGTAGGCAGATGTGGTAGCTTCACCTGCTTGTCTAGCCGCAGAGAGTAAGAGAGCGATCGCTCAAAATCTTCCACGGTCAAACTTGCTAAAGCCTGCCGCACGTCTGGATTCGGTGGATTGAACTGCTCGAACGCCTGCCACTGATGCTGCATTTCCGCTTGCTGGGCAGCAGTGTCTTCGCTGTTGAGCATCCGCGCCAGAAACACCACTTCTACCAACTTCTGCTCAGCAAAGCTCAGCACATTCCGTAACGGTTCCGACAACTGAGTTTCCAGCGTGGCATCGTGGGGGACAAATTGCAGGGATGCCGAAGGCTGTACCCGCAGGTTAGGGGCGATCGCCTGTAGTTTTTTCAACATTGCCAAGATGACATCGGGATGAATTTGCCAGATATTACGTCCATCGACGACCCCAGCTCCCAGAATTTTGTCGGCGGGGAATCCTTGGGATATCAACAGATCTAAGTTGTGACCCCGGGTAAAATCTAAGCTGATCCCTGCCACAGGTAGCTGCGTCACCCAGCCGTAGTTCACCCCCAGGTCATCAAAGTAAGTGACTAGCTGTATGGGCAAGCCGACGCTGGCTAGTTGGTGGTAAGTATTCTGCACCGCTGTCTTGAGATCGGCGGCTTGGCTCGTGACCAAAATTGGCTCATGCAGTTGGACTTCCTTTACCCCCAGGGCTTTGAGCTGGCCTAGGAGATCGACATATAGCGGCAGTAACTGATCCAACCAAGCCATCAAATCCCCGTTGTGGCGGCTCAGGGCCAAGAGGGTCACCGGACTGAGGACTACGGGTACGGCGCGATCGCCCAAAACGGCTTGCGATCGCTGCACCATCGCCAAGAATTCCCCAAAGTTCCCCAGAGGTTGCATCTTGTCTTCGATCTCAGGCACTAGGTAGTGGTAGTTTGTGTCGAACCATTTCGTCATTTCCAGCGCAGGTAAAGCATCCCGGCCCCGAGCCATGGCAAAGTAGCGATCCAGCCCACTCAAACCCTGAAACCGTCTGGGAATCAGCCCCAAACGTACCGTCCAGTCCAGGACATGGTCATAGAGGGTCTGATCCCCTACGGCAATGCGATCAATGCCTGCCGTTAACTGTGCTTGCCAAGTTTTGACTTCAAGATCTTGCCGTAAGGCCAACAAATCATCCGCGCTAGAAGTTCCACCCCAAAAAGTTTCTAATGCTTTCTTGAGTTCCCGGCGTTTACCCATGCGAGCATAGCCGAGAGTCGTTGTTTGAAACATCGTCATTATGTATTGTCCTAAATGAATTTGATTCTAAAAAATTGAATGACAAATTGTTAGGAAGCTTGACCACTAACCTAGGGAAAGTAACGCTACGAATGCAGCAAAAAATTACCCCATTTAGGATTAAACAACCTAAAAAGAAAAAGGCGATCGCCCATGAAATTGAGACATCGAAAAATGCCCAGGCCCTAAATCAAAACAGCGCCAATGACCATAACTTAATTGGCAAAATCGTTAGGAATATTTTGGCAGTGATGCCTGAGTGGTTTCTAAGACTTGGAAGAAGAGCTTTGTCGAAACGCTCCTATGGTGACACGTCCTTGAACGTGCCAAGACTAAAACAGTGATCATCCGTACCTCGCAGATGTTTTAGAAGGTGATTGGCGATCGGCGGGCATTCTGACTTACACAATTTTTAGGGCTTAATTTTAGATTGATCATGGCAATGACCCCTAAAATTGCAGCGCTAAAACTGGCTTACAGCTGCGGGACAGCGGCAGATTTTCACTGCTCTTTCCCCGTTTCCTCCAGTGGCTGATCCCTACTGGAACCGAAAGTAGATTCTATAATATCATTGAATTCATATTCTCAGTGCTAAAGGCGAATATTTTTCAAACAAATCATAAATTTGTGCTGAGGATTGTTGAAAATTAAAAGTGCCAAAAAGAGTCGCTAATTTTAAGGAAATCTCAAAGATAAATCTGTAATGACTGTTGCGGCAATAGGGTCAACCCATGATTAGAAATAGGGATTTTGGGAGTTTTGAAGCAAGCCCAGGAAACGCCCGGTGGGGTCTGGTCACTGGCAAGCCAGTGCTCGATGGAATTGCATGGGTGCTGGATCTGAAGAGCTGCGCCGAAAATCTCCCAGCGATCGCCCCCCAATGGGATATCTCCTGGCAGGGGCAAAGGGAGTTCAGTCCCCTGGGCTTGATTGGATTTTTGATTTTTTGATCCCTACGGTAATTTACAAAGTCCTTGGAGAAATGCTAGTTTATAGGCCAACTGAGTAAGTCAGCTTAGTTCAAGGTTACGAAGCCTTGAAGCGGGGGAACCACCCGTCAACCCAACCGGGAAGACACCGGGGCTTATTTTCTGAGATATGCAGAAAAGGGACATCTTCCAGTCCTAGCCCGTCAGCTAACCTCGTCAGCATCGGAAGAAGACTGAAGCGCGGCGATCGCACCGTAAATCAGAATTCCCAGACAACGACTGTCAGTTACCAATCACTTCCCTCTATTTATTGTGAAAGGGTAGGTAATTTTGCATGGTTTTATTATCAAGTTTGGCCCGTGGGGTCAGAAAGTTTTTGGTACCACCTTTTTGGCAAGGAAGTCTCCGGAAAGAAGTTTGGCTACCTCTCTATGGTTTTGGGGGATTGTTACTGCTCTGGTGGGCGATCGCCTTAGTACGGGGCGAAATGATGCCGACGCCCCTAGAAGCATTGGTCAATAACCTGGATTTTATTCTGCATCCCTTTTATCGGCGCGGCCCTGGCGATTTGGGTTTAGGTTGGTTGCTTTTGGCCAGTTTGCGCCGGGTGATTATTGGTTTTATTTTGGGGGCTTTGGTGGCGATCCCGGTGGGGATCTGGATTGGCCTCTCCCGTAATGCCTGGCTCGCAATTAATCCAATTATTCAAATTCTCAAACCTGTATCGCCCTTAGTTTGGCTACCGATCGCCTTGTCGATTTTTAATGGGGCAGAACCCTCGGCGATTTTTGTCATTTTTATCACCTCCCTCTGGTCAACGATCATCAACACCGCAGAAGGTGTGGCCCAGGTACCGAGGGATTATCTCGAAGTCGCGCGAATGTTAGAAATGCCCCGCTGGAAACAACTATGGCGGGTTATTTTGCCAGCGAGTTTACCCTACATTTTCACAGGTCTGCGGATCAGCATGGGAGTCGCTTGGTTGGTCATTGTCGCGGTGGAAATGCTTACCGGAGGCATTGGTATCGGTTTTTTTGTGTGGGACGAGTGGAATCGTCTGAATGTGAGTTCGGTATTTTTGGCGGTATTTGTCATCGGCATCACAGGCTTGATCCTAGATTCGGCCCTCGCATATCTACAAACGGCGATTACCCATCGTCCGGCCCAGCATTAGGAGCATCACTGCAATGAATAAAATAAGTAGACGCTCCTTTGTGTTTGGGATGGGGGCAACGGCTTCGGCATTAGTTTATGGTGCTTGTACTGCCCCAACGGATAAAAAGATTCAGGGTCGTTTACCCCACGCTTTAGCGGTTGAGCCCTTGGTACGGCCAGAAAGTTTGGAAAAACCGAATTTAACGGTGGGCTTTGTGCCAGTGAATGATTGTGCGCCCTTGGCGATCGCCTACAGAAAAGGTTTTTTCCAGAAATACGGTTTGAATGTCCAACTCAGTCGCGAAGCCAGTTGGGCCAATGCCCGTGATGGATTGATCTTCGGTCGATTGGATGCGTCTCCGGTGGTTTCTGGGGCCGTGACTAATGCGCGAATTGGTGCCGAAGGAGCCAGGGCTTTTCCGTTGGTGGCAGCAATGACTCTCCACCGCCATGGCAATGCTTTAACTATGAACCGACAGCTTTGGGAGGCTGGGATGAGACCATGGCCAGATTACCAAGGTGATTTAGCTAAATTTGGCCGAGATCTCCGCAGTTTTTGGCAAAAATCTCCCCTTGATGACCGCGCTTGGGGGATTCCCTTAAGTTCTTCAATTTATGAATATTTTGCCCGTTATTTAGTCGCCGCTATTGGCCTTGATCCGATGCGAGAGTTGCGATTGGTGATTACGCCGCCGCCCCAGATGGTGAGCAATATGCGGATCGGGGCGATGCAAGCCTACATGGTGGCAGAACCTTGGAATACTAGGGCGATCGCCAAAAATGAAGGCATTGGGTTTACGTTCATCCAAGGGCGAGATGTGTGGCGGGGCCATCCGGATCGGGTGCTGGCAGTGGCAGAATCTTTCATTGAACAATACCCCAAAACCTACCGCTCCCTCGTCAAAGCCTTAATCGAAGCCTGTCAGTACTGTGGCGATCCGAGTCATCGGCAAGAAGTGGCAAGCATTATTGCTGAACGGGCCTTTACGGGGGCCAATGTGAACTATACTCGTCCGGCCATCGTCGGGGATTACGACTACGGTGGTTTTGATGCCCAGCAACGGCTAGAGAGCAGTTTAGATACGACGACCTTTTTTGAGCTGCACCCCGAAACTTCGACAATTCCCCATGATCACTCCACATTTCTCTGGCAGTCCCAGGGAATTTGGTTAATGACCCAAGCAGCCCGCTGGGGCCAAATTGAAACATTACCAACCGATCTAGAGGCGATCGCCAAACGGGCCTGGCGCACCGATCTTTACCGGAACATTGCCGCCGAAATGGGGATTACCAGTCCCAGCGAAGATTACAAGGTGGAGCCAGCCACTGCCTTTATCGACCAAAAAGCCTTTGATCCAAGCGATCCAGTCGGTTACCTCAACAGTTTTGAACTGCGGGCCAACCGTCCCCAAATCTATCCCGTCAGCTAAACCCCATTACAAAATTAGCATCCCAAATCTATGACTAGACCCCAATCTTTCCCCTCCCCTGCCGCCATGGAATCTCCCAACGATACTTTTCTAGCCATTGAACATATTCACAAACAATATCCTAAGGCCGATGGGAGTCAGTTTGTTGTCCTCGAAGATATCAATCTCACCATTGGCGCCCAAGAATATGTTTCTGTCATTGGCCATTCTGGTTGCGGTAAATCGACCCTGCTGCGGATCGTTGCGGGTCTAGAAAAACCCAGCGCCGGCCATGTCACCCTAGAGGGGAAACTGATTCGCCGCCCCGGTGCTGATCGGATGATGGTTTTCCAAGGCTATGCGCTCTTACCCTGGTTAACGGTCCGGGACAATATCCGCCTAGCTGTGGATGAAGTTCACAAGCATCTTTCTAAAGGCGATCGCCGCCACCTTGTTAACGAACATATCCACATGGTCAATCTCACCGCCGCCGCCGACAAATATCCCCACGAACTTTCCGGTGGCATGAAACAGCGGGTAGGGGTTGCGAGAGCTTTAGCGACTCGGCCAAAAATGCTCCTCCTCGATGAACCCTTTGGTGCCCTCGATGCCCTGACCCGACCGAAACTGCAAACCCAAGTCCTCGACATTTGGGAAAACCACCGCCAGGCCGTGATGATGATTACCCATGACGTTGACGAAGCCCTGTTTATGTCTGACAAAATCGTGATGCTGACCAATGGCCCCCAGGCTACAATTGGGCAAGTTTTAACGGTGGATCTCCCTCGACCCCGACAGATCCACGAACTGCGGGAAACCCAAAAATACTATGATCTGCGCAATGAAGCCCTGGATTTTCTCGAACGCTATCAGTAAATGAGTCGTTTTTTGGCTCGCCCAGTCAGCATGAAAAAACTTTCTGAAAAACTACACCACTATTTTTTTGAGGAGGAACGTCCGGAGAAGGTGAGCCTAGCCAATGTTTTTGCCCTCACTGAGGAAAGATTATTTGGTTTTCCCCTGGCGCTCATTGCTTTTTTGAGTATTTTTGCAATTCCTGGCACCTCCTTTATTTTTGGCATGGCGATGCTGTCGATCACCCTGCAACTATGTCTGGGGCAGTCTAAACCTTGGGTGCCCCGCAAAGTTCTCCAAACGTCCTTTTCCCTACCGCAAATTCAGCGGTTTATGGGTTATTTGATTCCCTGGTTAAAAAGGGTCGAGAAAATCACAAAACCCCGTCTGACACCCATTTGTCACAGTCTGCCGGGACGAATTATTTTGGGAATTGTTTTGTCGGCCATGGCCCTATTGGTGGTTTTGCCGATTCCGGGGGCGAATACGGTGCCGGCGATCGCCATTTTTTTTGCGGCCCTCGGCCTCCAGGAAGATGATGGGGTTTTAAGCTTGCTCGGCATGGCGATCGCCTTAATTTTTATTGGGGTCATCATTGGCCTAATGTGGACGGGGAGTAATATTTTTCAAGTCATTTTTCGATAAAATTGCACCCGGCATCAGCGTCAACGCGGGGCGAAAAAACGTTTCCACAGTTCATCAAAACCCAAAATCAAGGGCGGACAAGTAATCAACACCAGCCACTGCCACGGATCGAGGGGGGCGGTCTGGAAAATATTCTGAAAAAACGCACTTTTGGTAATCATAATCACCAACATCCACTCAGTAGCAATACCTACCCAAATTAATGGATTGGAAAAAAATCCCAGGCGAAAAATCGAGATATTTTCAGAACGACAGGCAAACACATTTCCATCTTGGCAAGCGACAATCACGGCAAGGGTCATGGTAGTAGCTTGGGCATAGATGGCAGTGGTAGCCGCATCAGCGCTGTGCTGCAAAAGGTTAGGGGTAATGGCCTGGAGCTCCGCCAGACTATAGCCATGGCCCCACCAGACAATAAAAAAGCCCACCATACCTAAAGCCGCTTCAATGAGACCCAAAAAACAGTAGGCGCGCACAAGGAGCGATCGCCCCAGGAGATTTTGGGATTTCTTACGGGGGGGTTGGGTCATAATGCCCACTTCTGCTGCTTCGGTGCCCAATGCCAAAGCCGGGATCATATCCGTGCCCAAATCCACCGCTAAAATTTGCATAATGACCAAAGCTGGGGGAATTTTGAGGGCCACCATCAACAGAAAAGGCACCACCTCCGCGACATTAGAAGCCAAGATATAGGTGATAAATTTGCGGATATTTTGGTAAACGGCGCGGCCCTGTTCTACAGCGCTAATGATCGTCGCAAAGTTGTCATCGGTAAGGACGATATCCGCCGCTTCCCTGGCGACATCGGTACCATTTAACCCCATAGCAATGCCAATGTGGGCCGCCCGTAAAGCCGGAGCATCATTCACCCCATCCCCCGTCACTGCCACCACTTCCCCAATGTCTTTATAGGCTTGCACCAGGCGCAATTTTTGTTCGGGAGACATCCGCGCAAACACGAGGCCCGAACGATATTTCAGGATTTGCCGCAGTTGAGCATCAGACAGATGGCCCATGCCTTCTCCGGTGACGACCCGGACTTGCTGATTAACAATGCCAATTTGTTGGGCGATCGCCTGGGCCGTGAGGCCATAGTCCCCCGTCACCATCGTCACCTTAATGCCAGCGGTATGACATTGGGCGATCGCCTGCTTCACCTCCGGCCGGGGCGGATCAAACATCGCAATCAAACCAATAAAAATCAAATCCCGCTCAAGATCCTGGGCGCGCAGATTAACCAAATCCCGTTGTCCTCGTCGCGCCGCCACCCCCAACACCCGAAACCCCTGGGCTGCAAGGCGATCATTGGCTTGTACCACTTCTTCCCACTGTTCATGGCCCAAAGTTTGGATCGCCCCATTGCGCAACACCGCCTGACAATGGCGCAACACCTCCAGCGGTGCCCCTTTTGTAAAGGCCATACAGGGCAGTTCGCTCTGCCAAATATCTGACTCCTGCCAATCTAAGACCACAGTCATCAGTCGCCGGCGAGAATCAAAGGGAATCTCCCGTAACCGGGGATATTGTTGTTGTAAGTGTTCAATATTTAAGCCGGCCTTAACCGCGACAACAATCAGCGCAGCTTCGGTGGGATCGCCAATTTCCTGCCAGCGGCTCGGTGTGTCGAGGTGGACGAGCTGGGCATTAGAACAAAGGGCAGCCCCCGTCAATAGCAGGTCAATTTTCCAGCGGGCGGTGAAGTCTCCGGCTAAATTCACGGTGCCCGATCCAGGGTCATAACCGGCACCAGTGACTTCAATTAAAAAGGGTTGAATTTCTCCGGGTTGGCCGTGATTAGGGGTTTGTAAAGGCGGTTGAACAGGCAATTCTGCTTCGGTTAACCAGGGCAACCAGAGGTAATGGACGGTCATTTCATTTTTCGTGAGGGTGCCCGTTTTATCCGTGCAGATCACCGTGGTGGCGCTGAGGGTTTCCACCGCAGAAAGACGGCGAACAAGGGCATTTTTGCGCACCATCCGCCGGACACCCATGGCAAGGGCGAGGGTAACAGTCGGCAGCAATCCTTCTGGCACCAGAGCAACGATAATGCCAATGGCAAAGACGAAACTTTCCCGCAGTTCCATCCCCACTAAAAATTCCGTCAACAGAAAAACAATCACGCCCATCGTCAAGGCGATCGCCGTAATAACGCGGACAATCTTACCCACCTGAATTTCGAGGCTACTGGGTTCCCGTTTCACATTGGTTGTTAGATGGGCCACATGACCAAATTCTGTTTGGGCACCGGTGCCATAAACCACCGCCACCCCCCGCCCCGACGAAACTGTCGCCCCCGCCAAGAGTAAATTGGCAATTTCTGCAGGATTTGTTTTTTCTCGGGTGGGTTGTTCTCCCCGGCGGAGGGGCTGGCCATCACGCACGGACGCCGTTTCTCGCACCCGTACCGGATAGGCATTCCGCGCCACAGGCAATGATTCCCCCGTCATCACCGAAAGATCAAGATATAAACTTTCCGAAGCGACCAACCGTGCATCCGCAGAAAGGCGATCGCCTTCTTCCAGTTGCATCACATCCCCCGGTACCAGTTCCACCGCCGGAATCGATTGGAGCGCACCATCTCGGTACACTTTCACCTGTGCGGGCAACACCTTTTTCAAAGCTGCTAGGGATTTTTCTGCCTGGAATTCCTGCCAAAAGCTAAAAATGCCATTCACCCAGATCACGGCCCAAATCGCCCAACCCAATTCCGGCGTCCCCGACACAAACGCCAAAATTCCCGCCACCCAGAGTAACAGGGCCATAAAGTGAGTGACTTGATCTAAAAAACGCAACCATAGGGGCCGTTGGGGTGGTTCCGGTAGCGCATTTGGCCCAAATTTTTCTAAACGTTGCTGCGCTACTTGGGCCGATAAACCACCAGGCCGGGATTCCAAAACAGCATAAACATCTTCCGGAGCAAATGTCCAAATATGACTTGGTTCCATCACAGCGATCCACCAGGACAAACAATTAATTTGATGCTGTCACAACCCACGCTAAAACAAACATCTCTTCTGATAAGCGTCAACGATTCTTTACATCATTATTTGCTTGCATGACTTATTTACACCACCGCATTGATGTCGGCTCTTTAGGGAAATTTAATGGAAAAAATTGGCTAGAATTAAAGTAATATCTCACAGGATATCTTAACTAAATCCAGAGAGAGCGACTAATAGAAAAATTAGACTCACAATTTAGTCTAGGTTTGCTACCTTAATATTTACTTCTATGGCCCATGTTGATAACTTTAATTAAAAATAGTGCGGCGATCGCGTTTGTAATTTTAGGTTCCATAGCCGTTATTCCTGGGGCAAGTTCCCAAATTAGTGCTACTCCCTTATTACAAGCCGAAGATTTCCAGGGTTTGGTTTATTACCAAGACCCAAATACGAGGGGAATGCCCATTAATCGCCCTGGTATTTTCATCGGTCTGCCCCAGCAAGGGAGCAATCAAGGGGGTTGGTTGTTGGATATTCCGAGTAATGACGTGTTCGCGCCAAGTTCTTTGGGTGTCAATATTTTTCAATTTGAGCAGAAATATTTTTTATTCTTTGATTCAATCTCTAATTTTGATGATGGCAGAGCTTACAATCGAATCTTAGATGCCATAGAAATTCCCGCTGAGGCAGTTCTATTGCGTTGTTCAGAAAGTCTGAATGAAACATCAGAAACCATTGCGTTTTTAAATGCAGAAGAAAGGGCAATTGTTGAAGCGCAATCTCCCAGTGCAATGGATGGAATTCTCGCTGAATTGCAAAACCCAACGATGCTTTATTCAGTTGATTCTCGCCGTTTGTCCATTGAGGCTATTCCTGGGGAGGATTTTACGTGTAGAAGTTTTTCTCTTATCTATACAACTCTTGAATAATTGACTCCTTTCTTTGATCTAAAAAGACTTCTTCATTCTAAACATTAAAAAATTTTTTCTAGAAATTTAAACCAAAACTCCCCTCAATCTCCGGTAGCTTGGGGCCTTTCAGCATCACTGTAGCTACTTTGAAGGCGATCGTCACCCTAAAAAACAGCATTATCATAAGTTTTGCTTATATTTTTCCTCGGAATACTAAGGCTGAACCTGTTTACATTTCATTGAATAATAGCTATACTAAGTCTTAAGTCCATAGTTTAAATGCTATTGTCAAACTTATATCACCAACCCTAAAGGCAAAGTTCTATGGGGTTTTGCCTTTTCCCTCAAAATGCCCTTGTCCTCTAACGTCCCAGTCAATTACAGCATTACAAAAAGAAACTATGTACCAATACAAGCATTCTGATTTTTTGGTTATTGCGACCCTTGACTGAATGCCCGACTACGCCCCCGATGCTCGCCACAGTTACCTGACCCATGACAACCGGGTGTCGTCCATAGTTTTTTACAAGTTTCCTCCATCAAGCTATATTCGTCCCGATCTAGGCAATTGGGGCGAATTTTTTTGCGCTTAAGGCAGAATCCAGAGGCAAATAATAGCAGTTAATCTATTTTATTGCGTGGATTCTTTGCATTGTGTCAACCTAAAATATAGTGTTTAATTTTATAAATTCCAATAATATTGTGACTGTTCATTTCATTTTTTGAATTGGTCACTAAGCTGACTATCCTTAGAATAATTTCTGACAGAATTAATCCTGATTAAAGCTTGGCGATCAGGCCCACAATTCAAAGCAGCTTGTAAGACTAAGTTGACTTAGTTTTCACCACAGCAGATAGGCAGGTGCGTTAAACTCTAAACGTAATAATTTTATGGCAAAAATTAGGAGATTATATCGATGGCCCAGGCAATTTGGAATGGTGCAGTGGTGGCAGAAAGCGATCGCTGTGAAGTGGTAGAAGGCAACTATTATTTTCCCCCCGATGCCATTAAAACAGAGTATTTTAAGCCGAGTAACACCCACACCACTTGTTCTTGGAAGGGTCAGGCCAGCTATTACACCTTGTCCGTAGCCGGAGAAGAAAATAAGGATGCGGCTTGGTATTACCCAGAACCCAAGGAGAAAGCCGCAAATATTAAAGGTTATGTGGCGTTTTGGCGCGGCGTCAAAGTCGAGTCTTAGGATTTGAAGGGTTAAGGCGATCGCCAATGAGTTGTGGTTGTTTTGGTTGGTGATCCTTATGGGACACTAGAGGGTATGCCAAAGCAAAGTTACGGAAAAATTCCCCAGGGGCGATCGCAAACGCTACTGTTTGGCTTGCTTGATTTCGCGAATGATGCCCTCGATGCAGATAAACGCCAACTAGACCGACTACGGGCGACGATAAAAGTCCATTGGCAATCGCCCAGACGACTGGTGGTGCAGACAAAATTGCGCTATTTGCAAACTTTAACGGCACTCACTACTACGCCTTTAACCGTACCCCAATTGAAAACGGCCCTCAAGGATTTAGAAAGTTTTTTGGGGATTTTAGAGGATCACCGCATGACGATCCGGGGGTCTGATACTTGGCATTTTTCCTTAAATTTCTGGGGCGATCGCTGGGCACGGGCAGAAAATATACAACAGTTTAATCACACTTGGGCCGCGCGTCGCTTGGGGATATCCGAGAAGAAGCAAAATAATTTTCAGGAGAATTCTCAAACGGATCATGACCCAACTCACCCGGACTGGCAAAGCCTGTGTCGGCAAGCGCTGGATACCCACTTAACCAGTAATCCCCTAACGGCGGGGGATGGCATGGCCTTTGAATTAGCGGATTTGTACGTGCCCTTGGGGGTGACTGCCACCCATGCAGAGGAAGATTCTCCCAGCGATGATCCCCAGGATTTTTTGGCGCAATATCGCCATCTCTCCCATAATCGACTGGCGATCATTGGGGAGCCAGGGGCCGGAAAAACGACTTTTTTGCAACAGTTGGCCCTGGCTTTGTCGGCAACCGAAGATCTTCCTGTTTGGATCCCCCTGGCCGATGTGGGGGGGCGATCGCTAGAGAATTATTTGCTTGAAGTTTGGCTAAAGCAGCTTTTTAAGCAATTTACCATCGCGCCAAAAATCCAAACTGCATTTGCTGAACTGATTCAAAACAAACGGGTCTGGTTATTTTTAGATGCCCTTGATGAAATGGGGGACAATCTTAGCCAAGCGTCATTCAAACTCGACCGGGAACTCCAGGGCTGGTTAGGCAATGCTTCCGTCGTTTTAAGTTGTCGCAGTGCGGTGTGGGACACAGGGAAAAATGCCCTTACTGATTTTGTGGTCCACCGTTGTCAGGGCTTTAGTGATGATGCCCAGCGCCAACAAGTGCAATGCTTTATCCAAAAATGGTTTCAAGGACAACCTCAACTCGGCGATCGCCTCTATGGTGAACTAAATCGCAGTATCCACAGTCGCATCCGTGGGGTTGCGCGCCAGCCGCTGTATTTGACCTTACTGTGTCGCACCTGGCAGCTCACCCAAGGCAAATTGCCGGGGACAAAAGCCATTTTGTATCGCCAGTTTGTGGAGGCTTTCTATGACTGGAAACAAGATACTTTTCCCACAACCCAGACCCAACGCCAGCAACTCAATCAGATTTTAGGGCAGTGCGCTCTCAAGGTGCTTCAAAAAAATCCCGCAAAAGCTCGGTTTCGTCAGGCTGAAATTCAACCGTTTTTCGATGCCGTTGATCCTGATTTTTTTACCCTCGCGCTCCAATTGGGATGGTTAAAGCGGGTCAGTCGCTCTGCAACAACGGGGGAAAATGTCTACGCTTTCCATCATTTAACGTTTCAAGAATACTTTGCGGCAACGGCGATCGCCCACTGGGAGATTTTTATCGACGAAGGCGGCGAATATCCGATATTTTCGTTGGGTTGGCAGGAAACGATTTTGCTATGGCTGGGACGCGAAGAAATTGCCGCAGGCGAAAAAGAAAATTTTCTGCAAGCGCTTTTGCACTGGCAAGACCATTGTGGTGGTTTCTACGAAGTACGCGCCACCTGTTTTGTTGGCAAAGCTTTAGCCGAATTCCCGGAATTTTCCCAAGGGCAAGCAGTGATCGATCAACTGGTGCAATGGCGCTTTGTCACCGCCCAGAGGCAACCCAAGTTACCATCGCCCCTAGTTGAAGAGGCAGGCATTGCGCTCTCCAGAAGCGATCGCCAGCAGGTGGTGACTACCCTCGAACAATTTTTAGCGACCCATCCCGATGCCTTTGACCGTTGGTTAGCAGCCCATAGCCTCGGCAAAAACCATGATTTCGGCAATCCAACGGCGATCGCCAACCTCGAAGATCTGCTGACGGAAACCGCAGATCCGAATTTTCAACTTAATCTCTGCCGTAGTTTAGGGGCCATCGTTCCCGATAATGCCCTAGTCATTGCCAGTCTTACCCGCCTGCTGGCAGCGGATCAAAAAGCAACTATCCGCCGTAAAGCCGCCCTGCGTCTCGGTAAACTCCAGCCCTATCATCCCCAGGCGATCGCCACCCTCCAGGAAATTTGTCCGGATCATCCTTTCGTGCAAACAGATACTGTTAGTCAAACTCTGCCCACCCGACGGCGCACCGCAAAGCGGATCTCGGAGAGATCGCCCCAGCCAAAATCGTCCCGTGAGCAGGCCCTGGCTAGCCAAAGTCTCTTAAAAAAATTGAGTCTAGAAACCAACCTTGATCAACGCACAAGGCTAGTTGCCCGTCTCAGTGGTTATCTGCCTAACCACCCGGATCTAATTCCCAATCTGCTCACAGCTCTCCGTCAGGCCCGCCGCAAAAGTACCCTCAAGTTGGCCGTTGATACCCTCAGTCAATTAATTGAGACGGAACAATTCCCCCTCGTTTTGCCCCAGGTGAAACACATTTATCAGACGGTCACCCCCAATTCTCCCAATCGGCGCTACTGTTATAAATTGCTCTGGGACTGGTCAAAAACTTTGCCTTACGAAGCCTTTCAACGGGCTTGGTCATCTTGTTAAATTTATCTCTATGGCCCAATCGTTATTTTTCGTCGCGTTGTTGTTACCGCCCGACCTAGGGGCGATCGCCTCTGGTTGGCAACATTATTGTGTTGAGCGATTCCAAACCAAAAAGGCCCTCAATTCACCGCCCCACATCACCCTGCAACCGCCCTTTAAGTTTCCGGTCGAAGACATCGATCACCTTGAAAATTTTCTCCAAACCTTTGCCCAGAGCCAAATTAGTTTCTCAATTCAGTTGACGGGTTTTAATTGCTTTGCGCCGCGCGTGATTTATATCGATGTCCAACTGACTCCCCAACTCCAAGACTGCCAATCCCAATTAAAAACGGCCTTTGGGACACAATTAAACATTCAGGATCAACGCTACGGCGATCGCCCTTTTTGTCCCCATGTGACCATCGCTTTTAAAGATTTAAGCCGTACTAATTTTGACCGGGCCTGGGCCTTTTTTCGGGAGCGTTCTCTAAACCATTGTTTTACCGCTGGGGGTTTGAGTTTGCTACAACACAATGGCCGCCATTGGCAAGTTCGGGCAAATTTTCCGTTTCATACCCTGGCCTAGGCATTATAAATTGGCCCCTGTTGCGCTTGATAAAACTGCAAGACCCCCTGGGCAAAAGCCAGCTCCACTTCTGTTTTCACGATAATGCCGCGCTGTTCGAGGGCCGTTTGCCAATTTGGGGGTTTTGGCCCTTCGTCGAAACCAATGGCCTCCGCATCAACGCCCCTAGCTCCGCTGACTACGCGCTTTAAGCCAGACCAATGGATTCCCCCCAGACACATCGCACAGGGTTCGGTACTGGTAACCAACTCCAGGGCAGGCAAATTTGCAGTGCTGAGATTGTATTGGTTAAATTTGCGTTGGGCGATCGCCATTGCCACCATCTCCGCGTGGAGCAACGATAAATTTTCGCTAGTCACGAGGTTCACCCCTAGGGCGATCAGTTCCCCGGTTTCGATGTTAAAAATCCCGGCCCCGAAAGGCCCCCCTGTTTTTTGAATAATATTTTCCCGGGCGGCACCCACCACAAAGCGCATTTTTTGGCGATCGCCTGGGGTCGGTTGATATTGGCTGCTGTATGCCTGCAACCATTGGGGCAAACGAAAACAAATTTCTGGCGGTTGATGATACATCGCGTTTTTTACTCCATGTCTTGGGTTAATTCCATTGGGTCTTCGGAAAGTTAGAAAAAAAAGGTAGGTGCGCACCTACCTTTTAGAAACATACCTTTTTTAAGAATTCGACGGTGGTAGTTTGCGCAGTTCTCCAAGGAGTTTTTTCAATTGCCCTCGGATTGGCCCCAGGGTTGGATCCTCACTGTCTGCCAGTTGTTTTGACCATTTCTCGACGGTGGCGATCGCCGACTCCGGCGAAAAGGTAGGTGTACGCCTACCTTTTGGGGCAGAATCATTTAAAATGCGCTGAATCCGATCCTCAGAAAGCCGAAAAACCTTAGCCAGTTCCCGTTTCAAGGATTTTTCTCCCGTCTTGGGTCGGCCCCGTAAGCGTTTATAACCAGCAGTTTCTAGCTTTTTTGCCGCCTCCCGAATCTCCGTGACCGTAAAATTTTTCCGTTGGGTATTTTCTTCGATTTCAATTTGCAGGGCATCCACAGCATCCGCCGCCGCGTCAATATCCACCACCCGCACCGGAATTCCTTCGGGAAATAAACTCGCATATTGATCGGGGTGGGCTAGTTTAATTTGATAAAGGGCCTCCCGACGATGTCCCCCAGCTAGCAGATGACCATGGCGATCCACCGTCAAAGGAGTAATTAAACCCAGCACCAGAATCGAATCGACCAATTCCTGGACGTGTTTATCATTGAGGGGACGGGCATCTCCCCCCGGACGATCCAAAATATCCTCAAACAACAGGAGCTTTAGATTTTGGTTAACTTCATTTTCATAGGCTTTTTCGGCGGTGAATTCTGCCGTCGCCCGTTGGTTGAGTCGATCAAGATTCAGGGTCGCTTTTTTACGGGCCATTAGTTTAGGTACTCCTGGAGCCACAACCAATAATTTTTAATTTCCGTTGCTGCTTTGCCGTCCGGATTCCATTCTGTAACAGCACGCCCCTCGGCAACAGAAGCAGGAAAATCGGCACGACTGCGAATCAATGGCCCGACAGGGTAGTAGACGGCGAGCCCCTCGATCAATTCCGTCAAATTGGCCTGGGGATGGGCTTGGTTAATGCAAAAAACCGCTTGAGCTTGGGCTGCCCGGATCGCCGCGAGGGTCGCTCCAAGGGCATCGAGTTCGAGTTGGCCAGGTCGTAACACCACCACACAGAGATCGGCAATTTGGGCAATTTCAATTAAACTCGCTTCGGCACTGGGTTGGGTATCCACAAACAGCCAATCGGTCTGACAACGCTTGAGGGAAACTTGGACGCGACCTGCGGGGACGGTATGGACTAACGGCGGATCATCGGCGCGGCGATCGCCCCAATCGGCACAACTCGCCTGGGGGTCGGTATCAATGATCGTGGCTGGCCCAGCCACCACAGCCAAATTCATCGTTAATGTGGACTTGCCGACGCCCCCTTTTCGACTAACAATCGCAATTTTTTTCATAGACATTTCCCACAGACCACATCAAATTACAGCAATTGATCTAGCTGAAAGTTTAACCCACTTCCCCCCAGACCCAGAAGACCGCAGGTGATTAAGCGTCCCCGAACAAACTCAACTGACCAAGGGGGAGGGAGCCATAACGGCGTTGGTGTTGGCGTAAATGACAGGCCGAGCAAAGGGCGATGAGATTTTCCCGACGATTGTCTTCGGGGATGTAATTTTTGTGGTGAACGCTTAAGGTTAAAACAGCCCGCAGGTGACGATCAATGCCTTTGACCTTCACATCCGACGGAATACACACCAGGCCACAGAGTTCACAGCGCCAGTCGGCATCCTCTTTTACTTGTAAGGCGATCGCCTGCCAATCATCAGAATATCGAGAAGAATGTTTCATCTAAACCTAGCGCCGCAAGATAATCCTGAAATCGCTACAGTATTAAAAAATTCTGGCCAACATCACAGCCAATACCGTCTGTTTTGTGACCTATTTCGTGATTCTAACCCTAATTATTAAGAAATCACCAAAAAAACCATCTCCATTACCCCAAAGCACCATGAAAATCGCCTTCTTTAGCAGCAAACCCTACGATCAAGTCTCCTTTAACAACACCAACCAACGTTTTCACCACGAACTGGTCTTCCTCGAACCACGGCTTACCCCCGATACCGTTAGCCTCGCCGCTGGTTTTCCGGCCATTTGTGCATTTATCAACGACGACCTAGGAGAAGCTGTCCTCAAACAACTCGCCCACAACGGCACCCAATACATTGCCCTACGCTGTGCCGGGTTTAACAATATCAACCTTGAGGTCGCCCGGAAATTAGGCTTGAGCGTTGTCCGTGTTCCCGCCTACTCTCCCTATGCCGTAGCCGAACATGCCGTGGGACTGATTTTGATGCTCAACCGCAAACTCTATCGCGCCTACAACCGTGTCCGGGACGATAATTTTGCCCTTAATGGCCTCCTGGGTTTCGATCTCCACGGTAAAACAGTCGGGATTATTGGCACCGGAAAAATTGGCGAATGCTTTGCGAAAATTATGCAAGGGTTTGGCTGTCGTTTGCTGGCTTACGATCCCCAAGAAAATTCTGTCTGTTTAGATTTGGGCGTCCAATACACGAATTTACCAGATCTGTTCACCCAAGCCGATGTGATTTCCATCCACTGTCCCTTAGTGCCCGACACCTATCACCTGATTAACACCACCTCCCTCGCCCAGATCAAACCCGGTGCCATGCTGATTAATACGAGTCGGGGTGGCTTAATTGATACCAAGGCCGTTATCGAGGCGTTGAAAACAGGTCAGTTGGGTTATTTTGGCACCGATGTCTACGAAGAGGAAGAAAATCTCTTTTTTGAAGATCTATCGGATACGGTGATTCAAGATGATACGTTTCAGTTATTACAATCCTTTCCGAATGTGGTGATTACCGCCCACCAAGCCTTTTTCACCCAGGAAGCCTTGGGAAATATTGCAACGACGACCTTAGATAATTTACAGGCACTGGAGAAAGGCAAAGCTTGCACGAATCAGTTATGTCCCTAGAAGCTGCGCCAAGAATAGCTCACTTCAAATCAGTCACGGTTTTGTTTAGGGCTTGCCTGGCGATTTTGGTGACATAGACAGTCACAGCAACAGTAGCCACAAAACCAAGAATCCGGATCGACCACTGGGCAATGGGGTTAGCGCTGGTGCTTTCTGTGCCGAGGGTCGCAAGATTTCCGGCCAGGGAGCCAATGTAGACATACATGATGGTGCCAGGGATCATCCCCACGGAGCCGAGGACATAGTCTTTTAGGGAAACACCCGTGACCCCATAGGCATAGTTAAGGAGATTAAAGGGAAATACAGGTGAGAGGCGCGTCAGGAGAACAATCTTCAGGCCTTCCTTGCCCACAGCTTCGTCGATGGCACGAAATTTCGGGTTGTCGGCGATTTTTTGGCTCACCCATTGGCGGGCCAGATAACGACCCACTAGGAAAGCAGCGATCGCCCCTAGGGTTGCGCCAACAAAGACGTAAATTGACCCTAAAGCGACACCAAAAACAACCCCGGCTCCCAAGGTCAGAATCGACCCCGGCAGAAAAGCCACCGTCGCCACCACATAGAGCACCATAAAGGCGATCGCCCCTAGGGCACCCAGACTATCAATCCATTGCAAGCCCTGGAGTAACCAAGCCTGGGGATCAAATCCTGTGCCAAAAATCCCCTGAACAAAGGTTGATGTTGAACTGGCCGCCGTCGCCATGCCCGCGAAAAATGTTGAGAGTGCAACCACTTCTAAAAGCATACTTACCCCGAATGCACCCAAGGCTAAACCCGTAAAGCTTGTCCAACAAGGTAATTTTTTTGGTTGCCGTCGATGCCTAATTTTTTGATTGGTGTCACCCTTTAAGTTAGCAGGTTTCATCAAATTCCCCTCAAGTTAATCATTCTTTTTATCCGGCGATCGCCTCTAATCCACCGTCCAGAGGGTATCTGCATCCCGCAACAAGAACAGCGTAAAACAAGCCGCTAGCATCGGTAAGGCCGCGAAGAAGAGGAGGTTATTAAAAGGATCAAGATATTGCCGAAAGGAAGCAAAAGTTGACCCGGCATGGAGCAGCAACACCAAAAAATAACACCGATTTTTTTGGAACCCCGTCACGAAACCCAACACAATGGCCAGTTGCACAATACCGATGAGAAAAATCACCCCGTTACTGAGGCCAGAAATCAGATAAAAATTCTCGAAAACGGCCCTGGCATGATCTGGGTTAAAAAATTTATCCAACGTCCAGACAAACATCACAATAAAAATACTGAGCCGTAACAGCAATAACGACAACGCAAGACGCGACACCTGTTTCATAATTTTTTTCGTAAACTCATAATGTTTTCAGCAGCGATCGCCAGCAAATATTTTTATTCCGCTTCATTGGCCTTCGCGGCACAGGGATTTGCCTTAGAAGCGCAAGGATTTTCTTTTGCCGCACAAGGATTGGTTTTAGAAGCACAGGGGTTTTCCTTCGCCGCACAAGGGTTTGCTTTAGAGGCACAGGGATCGGCTGTTTCTGTTTTACTCGCACAGGGATTTTTAAACAGTCCAGCGCAAGGGTTTTTGACACCGGAACAGCCGGCGATCGCCCCCAGACTCAACAGAGAGATTGATACGAGGGTGGCAGCATAGCGAATTTTCATGGTCATTCTCCTGAAATTAATTAGATTGCTGAGTTAAAACCAAAGCTTTGCCGTGGTTCTTGAGCTTGATTAAATCGGCTAAACATGAGGCACAGATGAGGGGAAACTAGAGAAAACTTAAAAATATTGAGCAATACAATATCGAGCAATCTTCAGGAAAAATTCAGACTGCCATCAGTGATCGCTCAGGCAAAAATGTCATTGTAGAAAAACAAGCCGTCCCATCTTTTGCATGAATTTATGGCCCCACAAACTTGGTTTATTGATCGCGGCGGCACCCAGGAGCTTTGGCCAGCCGCTGAGTCCCCGACATCGAAAACACAACCCTATCGGCTTTACCGTTTCCTGACAGATTTGGAAGATCTGCTAAACCGTGAGCCAGGCGATCGCCAACGTTTACAGGCCCTATACCCTTTAGTGCAGCGTTTGTTGCAGAGTTCAGAATGGCTGCAACTGATCCCCATTGCGCCAGATCCAAAAACAGGTTGGGCTGTGGAAATTTTGTATGACGAGCCAGATTTTCCACTCACAGTGCAGCTTGTGGCCTGGGAACCACAGCGGGTCTCGCCGATCCATAACCATGGGTGTTGGGGCTTGGTCGCTCTATTGCAAGGCCAGGAAGAAAATCAATTTTGGCGGCGATCGCCTGAAGATTCGACCCAGTTAGTGGAGGCTGGGAGCTTAGTATTAAATCCTGGGGATTTGGTTTGTTTAATGCCAGACGCAATCCATCGGGTGAAAGCATTGGGCGCGACGCCAACCATTAGCTTTAATGTGTATGGAGAAACTGACTATGATCAGCGCTTTGAATTTAATCTCGACCAGGGCAGGGCAACAAATTTTTAATCTTTTTCCCGGTAGTAAGCAATGGGGCTAAAAAAACTAAAAAAGGCGATCGCCAAACGCTTGAAATTAAATCATTGGCATTTTTCGACGAGTTCCCTGCAATTTCGCCTCACTTTTGAGCTGGCTGGTTTATCGATCTGTGGCCTCGGCATCGTTGCCATTTGGGCGGGCTGGCAGATGGAGCAAAACCTCGTGGCAGCCCACAAACAAACCCTAGATTACATTGCCTCGCGATTTCCGGAGCAGTTAGAACTGTATAGCGAAATGGAACCCGTGGAAACAAGTCTGGTACGAACTCTCCAGCGGGTGACGACTGCTGATGTTATGGCTTGGGTGAAAGATCCTGACGGTCAACTGGTGACCCAATCAACGGCGACGGCTGATTTTGTCGCCCAAGTGCCCGATCTGATGACCTTTGAGCAAGGGGCAATGCCACCCCAAATTGTGCGTGTGGGCGATCGCCAAATTGTCCTTTGCATTAGTCCCCTAGCGATCGCGGGGGAACCCGTAGGCCAACTGTATTTATCCCAGGACATCACCGCCGATCTGCAAAAACTCTATGTCAGTTTGTGGCGGCTGCGCCTGGTCAGTGGAGCAACGCTTATTTTATTAATCGCCGCGATCATACACCGCATTCAAAAAGTCACCCAACCCCTCGCCCAAATGAGTAACATGGCCCAGGCGATTTCTGCGGATGATCTCCAAGGGGCAAAGTTAGAACTCCAGCAAGCGCCCGATGAAATTTTAGGTTTGGCCCAGGTATTTAACGAAATGTTGTCCCGGTTATCGAGTGCCTGGGACAACCAACGGCAATTTGTCGGCAATGTTTCCCACGAACTCCGTAC
This sequence comes from Picosynechococcus sp. PCC 73109, assembly GCF_001521855.1. Lineage (NCBI taxonomy): Bacteria > Bacillati > Cyanobacteriota > Cyanophyceae > Chroococcales > Geminocystaceae > Picosynechococcus > Picosynechococcus sp. PCC 73109. Next base: position 121,423 of record NZ_CP014003.1, on the reverse strand, counting down.
TCCCCTGACGATTATCGAAGGTTATCTCCAGAGTCTCCTACGTCGCGAGGATAGCCTTAGTGAATATCAACAACAGGCGATCGCCACCGCTGCCACCGAAACAACCCACACCATTCAAATGCTCCAAGATTTGTTGGATTTGGCCAGGGCCGACGGAGGCCATTTACATTTCCGCACCCAGCCCGTCATGCTCAATACATTTCTCGAAGAAGTCAGCGCCATGGGTCAACAGATCAACCAACGCCCCATTCACCTCAAAACGCCCCCAGAAGATGTGGTGATTCGCGCCGATCAAGACCGACTGCAACAGGTGATGTTAAATCTAATTGATAATGCCCTAAAGTATTCTGCCCCTGACCAGGCCATTGAAATTTGCCTCGAAACCGCTTCACCAATGGCCCTAATCCACATCATTGATCAGGGTATTGGCATTGCCTTAGCCCACCAAGCTCGCATTTTTGAACGATTTTATCGGGTGGATGAAACCATGACCCGCTCCCGGGATGGCACGGGTTTAGGTTTGGCGATCGCCAAAAGTCTCATCGAAGGCATGGGTGGTAAAATTAGCCTCCGTTCCCAGCCCCACCAAGGCAGTTGCTTTACCCTAAAGCTTCCCCTGTGGGATATTCAGTCCGTCTCCACAAGCCACAACTCTGAGCAGGATGGACTACGCCGTCATGGTTAAACCCCAAGCATTTCTCCTTTACAAAGACGTTGATCATTGAGTTTTCTGCAAATATGCACCACCACATCTTTATTAATTTCCCTTACCGACGACTACCCACTGACCATGAAACCCCATATTTTACTGGCCGAAGATGACCAAAACCTCGCTCAATTCGTTGCCTCCGAATTACGCCTAGAAGGTTATTTGATCACCGTTGCCCACAACGGCATCGATAGTCTAAATTTAATCCGAGAAAATACCTATGATCTATTGATTTTCGATTGGCTCATGCCGGGCTTGTCGGGGCTAGATCTCTGCTTGCGACTCCGCTCTAGTGGCATCGAAACGCCGATTCTTCTGTTGACCGCAAAAGATGAAATTTCTGATCGGGTTTCTGGGTTAAACGCTGGGGCCGATGATTATGTCACAAAGCCCTTTAGCATTGAAGAACTACTGGCCCGTGTCAATGCCCATCTCCGCCGCGCCCGCCGGGAAGTCGTTGACCAATTAGAATTTGAGGATCTTTCTCTCAATGGCATTACCCGCGAAGTTTACCGCGATCGCCAACTGATCCAACTCACCGCCAAGGAATTTGATTTGTTAGAGTTACTCCTGCGCCACCCACGGCAAGTCCTAACCCGCGAGCAGATCCTCGAAAAAGTTTGGGGCTATGACTTTATGGGAGAATCCAACGTGATTGAAGTCTACATTCGGGCTTTACGGCTGAAGCTCGAAGCAACCAATCCGAAGCGATTGATCCATACGGTACGCAGTGTGGGCTATGTCTTAAAATAAATTTCAAAGCAATTTTGAGCACATGAAACTAAAGTGAAATAAAGCTTATTTAGTTGTCGCTATTTTTCTCGCTAAAATAGTTTTTATTTAGACAAAGTTTTAGTGAATTCAAACCGCAAATTATCACAAATTTTTCTTGATTTTATTCTAATTATTTCACAGTCGCCAAGAGAGATCAACAGATTTAATTTACAACTAACAAGATATTCAAAAAAGATTTAATAATAGCTTTTATCGCAACCATCTCAACCCAAAGATAAACTATTCAGACAGTAAATCCAGTAAAAGTTGTGTAGTCACCATCGTAACCAGAGACTTTCTAAGGGTTTTCTTAGGATTAATTTTTGTTGAGGTAAGTCTCTCTTGATCTGAGAAACAAATAGATTAGAAAAAAGTTAAACTCTCTGGATTATGACGTTCAAAAAATTTGTTGCCACAGCCCTAATAGCAAGCGGTATGCTGGTGTCCTTGAGCAGTTGCGGTACTAATGAAGACAGTAACACCGAGAATACACCACAAGTTGAAACTTCAGAAGTCGAAGTGACAGAAGAAACAACAGCGATCGCCCCTGGCATGACTCCCTTCGATTTCCCGACAGTGGGCATCACAGCCGAAGCCGGCGACTATGTACTGACCCCCACAAACAGGATGTGGACAAATGCCATAACCTCAGAAAACCCGGCGAACGAAACCTACATTTACTATTCTGCACAGATGTCCGCACCAGGAGAAGTTGAATCAGATATTGACTCAACCTTTGACGGGATTGTCACAATGCCGAACGCGATGATTATCCCCATCCCAAAAGGGCAAACAGCGCAAAAAGGCGACATCGTCCTGACCTGGTGGCAAACTGGCTCCGGGATGCAACGCGCAATCGTTGTGGATGATGCAAACCCCCAAGAACCCGTGGTTATGTATTTGGATTTGGCGTATGACAATCCGGCAACAGACCAAGACAGCGGTAAATCTATCGGTGCAACGAAATATCCACTTGCGCCTGATTCCTTCGTAAAGATTACCGACCCTTGGCAAGAAGGCAATATGATTGCGGCCAATGATGGCGAAAGATGGAATTCTGTGCAAATTGTCAAAGTTGCGGGCGAAAAAGTCTTGACCCTGGGTTTTGCGGGCAGAATGAAGGTTTATGACAAAGCAGATTGTAAACCAGTGCCGCTCGTCCCCGATGTAGAGGCAGGGGATACAGTGCAAGCGGTTTTTGGGGCTTCATTTGGCGAATACACCGTGGCAAGAGTGGACAGAGAAATCGGTCGTGTCTTCGTAGAACAGTCTGGCTCCGAAAAGGCAATTCCCTATGGACAAGTTACCCCAAGCTTATAGTGGCGCATTGAAATTTTAGACAGCATCTCTCGGAAAACCTCTCAGACTTGAATTTCCAGGCCAAAACAGCACACACTAGAAGGCGATCGCCTTTGGCGGAATAATTCTTCGAGAGGAAAGATGTTTTCATGCGCCCAATTCCAATTCAGCCTGAACCCCACCAAGAATCCGTCTGGGACTATCCCCGTCCCGCCCGCCTAGAAGACACGGCGAAACATCTCATCGTTATCTGTAATCAGATCACCATTGCTGAGACCACTAAGGGAAAACGGGTACTCGAAACCAGCCATCCACCAAGCTATTATTTTCCCGCCGCCGCCGTCCAATGCCAGTACCTCGTGCCCAACCGCCAACGGGGAATCTGTGAATGGAAAGGCCGCTACGAATACTACGATGTGGTGGTGGGCGATCGCCGTCTTGAAGCTGCTGCCTGGCGATTTTTTCAACCGACCCCAGCCTTCCAAGACATTGAAAATTTCTATGGCTTTAGTGCCAAGGGAATGGATGCCTGCTACGTTAATGGAGAAAAAGTCACTCCCCAAGCGGGTAATTTTTATGGCGGTTGGATTACTGCTGATATTGTCGGCCCCTTTAAAGGAGAAGTGGGCACATGGGGTTGGTAAACGCCTCTTCTAAAATTACTTTTACTTTACCCGCATGATCACATCGCCCATGTTTGCTTCACTCCTTGAAAACTATCAAAAAACGCGATCGCTCACCCTTAAACTGGCCGAGCCCCTCGCTCCAGAAGATCAGGTTGTTCAGCCTGTGCCCTACGTGAGCCCCCCTAAATGGCACCTCGCCCATACCACCTGGTTCTTTGAAACTTTTGTCCTCCAAAAAAACCTTAAAGATTACCAAGCTCATCATCCCCAATATGCTTATCTTTTCAATAGTTACTATGAACAGGCTGGAGAAAGATGGGGGCGATCGCAACGGGGTTTTTTATCACGGCCAACAGTCGCTGAAATTATCGAATACCGTCATGCTGTTGATCAATCTCTCGAAACATTATTACTAGATATCGAAGCATTTGATTTATCCGAACAAGAACAAATCTACGAAACAATTACCCTCGGTATCCACCACGAACAGCAACACCAAGAACTATTGTTATACGACTTAAAATATATTCTCGGTCATAATCCCTTGTTTCCGGCCTATGTAACCAAATCTCCTTTGGAGACCCAACAAACACCCCATACACCAACATCAACTCCACCACAACATTATTTAGAAATTCCTGAAGGTATCTATAAAATTGGCCATCAAGGTGACTCATTTTATTTTGATAATGAACGGGGCAGACATCAAGTTTTTTTGCATCAGTACCGCATCCTCGACCGTCTAATTACTTGCGGTGAATACCGAGAATTTATCGAATCTAGCGGCTATCAAAATCCCCAATATTGGCTCATGGAAGGTTGGGAATGGATCCAGACAGAAAACCTCACAGCTCCCCTATATTGGCACTTGGATCAAAGCCCAGAGCAGCAAGGCTGGTGCCACTACACATTGCATGGTTATGAAGCCCTCGATTGGGACGCTCCCGTCACCCACATTAGTTTCTACGAAGCGGATGCCTTTGCCCGGTGGGCCGGAAAACGTCTACCCACTGAATTTGAGTGGGAAGTGGCTTGCAATTTATCCGAACCTGAGATTCCTCAAACTGCTAATTTTTTGAATTCCCAGCAACTGCATCCCCAACCACGAACACAACACAGTCAACAATTTTATGGGGATGTTTGGGAATGGACGAGTAGTCCCTATTGCCCCTATCCATACTATGAAATTCCGGCAGGTGCCCTAGGGGAATATAACGGTAAATTCATGGTGAATCAGATGGTACTCCGGGGTGGCTCCTGTGCGACTTTAAGGGAGCATATTCGACCGACATACCGTAACTTTTTTCATCCACAAATGCGTTGGCAATTTTCAGGCTTACGCCTTGCGGAATATTGTTAAGCCAAAGACATCTTGTCGTTTTTCTATTTTTATTAATTCACAATGTTATGCCTAGTCAAAATTTAGTCCTTGATTCCTTCGCTTTAGATATTCACCGGGGCTTGTCTCACTACCCTAAAAGTTTACCTTGCAAGTATTTTTATGATGCCCAAGGTGATGCTTTATTTCAGCAAATTATGACCTTAGATGAATATTATTTAACCCGCTGTGAGCGGGAAATTTTTTTAACCCAAAAGCAACATATCCTAGACTTATTTTATGGCGATCGCCAACCGTTTACCCTGGTAGAATTAGGTGCTGGGGATGGTTCAAAAACCAAGATTTTACTTGATTACTTTCTAAGTCAAGCTGTTGATTTTATCTATGCCCCCGTCGATATTTCTGAAAATATTCTGACTCATTTAACAGAGACCATTCAGGCTGATTTACCCAATCTAACCATCGCCCCAATTCAAGGAGATTATTTTCATACCGATTTTCTGGATCATGATTTAAGTCGGCGCAAGATTTTATTATTCTTAGGTTCAACCATTGGTAATCTTTCAGACCAAGAAACCGCTGATTTTCTGCAAAATATTACCCGCAATCTTGATCCAGGCGACTTGATCATGTTGGGTTTTGATCTGATGAAAGATCCCCAAATTATCCTCAAAGCTTATGACGATAGCCAGGGAGTGACCCGTGCTTTTAACCTCAATTTACTCGAACGAATTAATCGAGAACTAGAGGGTGATTTTCAACTGGATCATTTTCAACATTGCCCCATTTATCATCCCCTCACCGGCGAGGCGCAAAGTTATCTCGTTAGTACCTGTACCCAAACCGTTACTCTCAATAAACTGTCCCAGAGTTATATTTTTGAAGCATGGGAAGCGATTCACATGGAAACCTCCCGAAAATATTCCTGCAAGCAGATTAAAGCACTGGCGGAGCAGCATCACTTTCGGGTACTACATACTTTTTCAGATCAACAAAAATATTATGTAAATTCCGTTTGGCAGAAATTAGCAGATTAATTTAGTCATGCAAAATTTAAGATTTTGCATACTTCTCATGGGACAAAATTTACTGAGATTTTTTTACATTGATTATCAATTGAGAAGACATTTTTAATGGTAATCATTTCCACGACATTATTGGAAACTTAGTTCACTACGGTGATTCCCACAGAAATTCTTCAGGGAATTTTAAGACTAGGTCTTTTGGCGATCGCCTCGATATTTTTCTAGCAACAATCAATCCGATGCAGGCCAGAGCAAACAGAAAAATGAACACTTAGCTATCCAGTAAGCCATATAATTAATGTCTGTTAGCGTTGCTTTCGTTTTGGCATTGATTTTAAAAGTTCCATTCCACGGCACAGGGAGACCTTTTTCAGGGTGAAGGCTCGAACAAAATTATTATGGCGCAGTGTTGCTCTGACATTAGCCTATGCAGGGATCGGCCTCAGCACAAGTTATCTCGCCCAGGGTTTAAGTCTATCTTTTCCCTTCTGGCCTGCGGCGGGCTTGGCGATCGCCATTGTTTTGGCCCATGGATACCGTTACCTACCGGCGATCGCTCTGGGGTCTGTACTGGTCGATGGAGTTTTAAGCGATTGGCATCTGCCTTTAGCGCTGACTTTGGCGGCTGGATCGACTTTGCAAATAGCCCTCGCAGCTTGGTGTGGCCGTCGCATCTCTGGGGTTACTCCCGCCCTGCGTCATCCCAAAGAAATTTTGCCTTTCTTGATTGTGATGGGGCCAGTTTGTAGTCTCTTGGGCAGTAGTGTGGGGGCCTACGCTCAATATTTTTTTGGGGAAATCACCGCTAGCCAAATTCCTTTTTCTGCCTTTACCTGGTGGGCTGGCGATGTTTTGGGGATCATTGTGTTTACCCCAGCAACTTTGATGTTTCTCCCCACGATGCAGTATCAGTGGCAGGGACGTCGCACAAAGGTACTTTTTCCGTCTCTCCTGTTGATGATCATGGCGGCGATCGCCTACGACCAAATTTACGCCTTTGAAACACAACGGATTCGCCTAGAGTTACAAGAATGTGCCCAAAATATGGCGCACCAATTTGAGAAAAATCTAACCCGCCACACCGAAGCCCTCCAAGGTGTTGAAAGTTTTATCCTCTCTAGCGAAACCGTTACAGCCAGCGAATTTCGCACCTTTACCCGCCACAGTTTAGAGAACTTGCCTGGTTTATCTGCCCTCTCTTGGAATCCATTTGTCCTTGATACAGAACGCCAAGCCTTCGAGACCCAGCAACGGCTCGATCCCTTGATACCAGACGATTTTCAAATTACCGAACGGCTCCCCAATGGCGAACTAATTCCGGCTCAAAAACGGCCTTCCTACGTGGTCGTGCAGTTTATCGAACCCTTTAATGAAAAACATCGAATCGTCCAAGGCTTTGATATTCAATCGGATCCCCAACGGGCAGCGGCAGTTATCAACAGCATGGAAACCGACCAAGCCTATGCCACAGAACCCCTGACCTTGCTCCAAGACACCAATGGACAACGGAGTATCCTCGTGCTGCTACCGGTCAATTCACAAGGAGAATCGGTGCGAGGATTTGCGGTGGGTGTTTACCGCTTGGACAATCTCTTGGCGGAAGTTTTTTCAGTCGGCACCTGCGCCCAGCAACAAAATTTACGGGTGGCCTTGCTCTACACTACGGAATCGGGTCAGACCCTTAATCTTGACCAGTTAGATCCACCCAATCCAACGGCGCACCGCAAAGCGGATCTCGGAGAGATCGCCGCCACCGAAACCGAGCCCATTACTGTACCCATTCGTTACTGGGGGCGCACTTGGCAACTCCAAATTCAGCCCACCGAAGCTTTAATTTGGGCTAAAAAATCCTACACACCTCAGTTGGTCTTAACCATTGCCCTTATTTTGTTATTGTTCAACGAATCTTTCCTGTTATTGGTCACCGCCGAGGAATTGGCCGAGCGTCGCCAAGCAGTCATCAATAGCTACCAGGCCAGCCATGATCCGTTGACGGATTTGTTAAATCGGCGGGCCTTTTTTGCCACCTTAGAACAAGCCCGGAGTGAAGCAAATTCTGGTTTAGCCAGCCATGTATTGCTGTTTTGCGACCTGGATCATTTCAAGCCCGTCAATGACACCGTCGGTCACAATGCTGGCGATGTCCTCCTGCGGGATATTGCCCATTTACTTGCCCAACAGGTCCGCGCTGAAGACCAAGTTGCCCGGGTGGGAGGCGATGAATTTGCCCTGTTATTGCGGAATTGCACCCTAGAAAATGGTCTTTCCATTGCAGAGGCAATAGTCAGCGTTCTTAAAAACTATACGTTTACCTGGCAACAAGAAATCTTTCAGATCACAATCAGCATTGGTTTAATTTTGCTCACGTCAGAATCGGCTCCTTTGCCTTCCGTGGATGATTTGATGGCCCAGGCGGATCAGGCTTGTTACCGCGCCAAACGCAGTGGACGTAATCAAGTTTGTGTGGGTTAGATGTTTGGGTGTTGTTACTAACGGGTACGGTTGGGGTTGAGGGCTTCAAACCCAGAAACGATGTCTAAGAGTTCTTCGGTAATGGAATTTTGTCGTTGCTGACGATAGTTGGCCTGGAGATCGCCCAGTCGCTCTTCGATATTTTTTTCGGCCGCTTGCATGGATGCAAGGCGAGCTGCATTTTCACTGGCGAGGGATTCTACGGCGGCACGGTACAGGCTTAAGAAAAGGTATTGGCGGACAACACCCGCAAAGGTTGGTGCCCAGGGGCCATTGAGGAGGGGGAAGGCGGTGGATTGCCAGGGGCGATCGCCCATTTCCCGGAGCCATTGACGGTCTAGGGGTAATAGTTGTCGGGTGACGGGCTGGCAAAGGGTCTTGGATTGGGATTGATGATAGATCAAGAGAATCTGGCGAACGGGTGATGTTTCGGCCTCGAAATACCATTGATCAATCAAGCCTAGGAGGTTTTGGATCAAGCGGGGCGTTCCTGCGAGGGAATTGGGCAGTCGAAAGGTTGTGTGGTGGGGGTGGTTTAAGGACTGTAAATAGGGCAAAAGGCGATCGCCGACGGTAGCCAACGCATAATCAGCAGTTGTCAGGTGCCGTTGTTGGCAAGCTTGGCGGGCATAGGTAGCAAGCTGTTCATTAAATTGACCACACAGACCGTGGTCAGAACCAAACAAAATCAACCCCACTTTTCCCTGTGGGGAATTGCTAACCAGAGGCAACGGCTGATCAAGATCTGTTTCTGCAAAGCGCCGATTTTGGAGCAGGGCTTGAAAACCCAGGTCGAGGCTGTGGTTGTAATCCTGGAGAGCCGTGCGGGCCTGTTCATATTGCCGAATGCTAACCATGGCCAAGGCTTTCATGGTACGAACAACGGCCCGGAGATCTTCAATACTGTTAATGGTGTTGCGCAGAGATTCGAGGGTGTGCATCGTTTAGGTTTTGATGGCGGCTTGGAGGGTTTCTAAAAGGAGGGTTTGATCGGCCTCAGTGAGGGGATGGGAATACTGGATGCGCTCCACAAGGTCGGGTAATTCCTGGGCGATCGCCTGGGCTAATTTTTGTTCTACCGTTGAGATTTCTTCTAGGGCCACATGGTCTAATAAACCTTGGGTGACGGCGATCAAAATGGCAATTTGAGCTGCCGCCGTCAGGGGTTGACTTTGATTTTGTTTGAGCACCTCCCGGATGCGTTTCCCCCGTTGGAGGGTTTGTTTAGTTTGTTCATCCAGTTGCGTCCCAAACCGGGCAAATACTTCGACCTCTTGGAATTGGGCATAGGCGAGGCGCAACGCTCCAGAAACAGCTTGGTAGGCGGCTAGTTGGGTTTTCCCGCCGACCCGGGACACGGATTTACCCACATCTACCGCTGGGAAAATACTCTTTTGGAACAGCTCCGGTGAGAGATAAATTTGGCCGTCGGTAATGGAAATTAAATTGGTTGGGATATAGGCCGAGAGGTTTTGGGCTTGGGTTTCGATAATCGGCAAAGCGGTCAGGGAGCCGCCCCCCAAAGCTTCCGCCAGGTGGGTTGCCCGTTCCAAAAGCCGCGAATGGAGGTAAAAAATGTCCCCAGGATACGCCTCGCGCCCCGGTGGCCGTCGCAGCAAAAGGGAGAGTTCACGGTAGGTGCGGGCGTGGTGGGTCAAGTCATCGTAAACGATCAACACATCGCGCCCCTGTTCCATAAAATATTCCGCCATCGTCGTCGCGCCATAGGGGGTAATGTATTGCAATCCAAGGGGATCCTGGCCCGCCGCCACAATCACGATGGTGTAGTCCATGGCCCCCTGTTCCCGGAGGGTCGCAATCACCTTGGCGATCGCCGCTGACCGTTGACCGATGGCACAGTAAAGACAAATCACATCCTGGTCTTTTTGGTTGAGGATCGTATCGATGGCGATGGTGGTTTTTCCTGTTTGGCGATCGCCAATGATCAGTTCCCGCTGCCCCCGACCAATGGGAATCAGGGCATCCACCACCTTCAGCCCTGTCTGCAAAGGCACCGTTACCGGGGCGCGGTCCAAAATTGCGGCGGCTTCTCGTTCGACGGGTTTCCATTCCACTGCCTTGAGAGCCCCCCGACCATCCAAAGGCTCTCCCAGGACGGTCAACACCCGCCCCAGCAACATTTCTCCCACAGGCACATCCATCACCCTTTCGGTGCGATAGACCTCATCCCCTGCCTGGAGGGCGTGGCTATCTCCTAGCAAAATTACGCCCACCTCATCGGGATCAAGATTAAAGGCGATCCCCAGCAGCGGTTCACCCCCAGCACTGGAGCGCGAAAAATAAACCAATTCATCGGCTTGGACGTTGGGCAATCCCTTCACTCTAGCGATGCCGGGCCGGACAGATTCCACAACCCCCGTTTCCCGGAATATCAGTTGGGCCGGAAAGGTTGCCAAAGTTTGCTGAATTTGTTGTAAGGCTTCTGTATAGGTGCCTTGGAGAGATTGGGCCAGGGGTTCCATGGTGAGCAGTGGGTCAAAAAATTCAGGGTATTAACGAGTGGCGATCGCCAAAGTTTGTTCGAGTTGATCGAGATAGGGATCAAGGCCCCAAACGATTTCTTGGCCAGCCAGTTTCAGTTCAATGCCACAGCCCAACTCTGGCACCGTGACAAAATGAATGGGCGTTCCGTCAAGCTCTAAAGTAGTAGCAAGACTTTGTTTGATTTGCGCTTGGTGGGTCACATCCAGGGGGAATGCTGTCCGGATGAAGACAGCTTCTGGTGGGGTTTCTAAATGATTGATCTGTTGCCGTTGGGCCGGAGAAAGGTGTTGCAGTTGTTCACAAAAACGCGCCACCACCTGTTGTTCGAGAGTGACATTCGCCAAATCCCGGAGGGCTTGCCGGGCGATCGCCACCACCTGTTGAGTAACCTGTTGCCGGAGCGTATAGAAAAAAGCCCTCTGTTCCTGGTGCAGATCCGCTTCCCAAGCTTCCCGTTGCGCTTGGATATCCTCACGCAGGGTTAGTAATTGCCGTTGTCGCTCCTCATCTGCTGCTGCCCGCGCTGCCGCCAAAAATGAAGCCCGTTGCGCTTGAAGTGACTGTTGTTCCTCATGATATTGTTCTAGGGCTTGGTGGGCCTGGGCTTGGAGATCCGTGGCTGTTTGCCATTGTTCGGCGAGTTGGGCCTGACGCTTGGCCATCACCTGCAAAATGGGCTTGTACAAAAGCCAGCGCAACAACCCTAGCAAAATGACAAAGTTGAGGATTTGGGCAAACACCGTAAACCAGTCAATTAACACCGTTAACCCCCCTGGCTGAGAAAATAATTCCAGAATGGATTGACAAACAACAAAATCATTGACACCACCAAGCAATAAATCGCCGTTGATTCCACCATCGCGAGGCCCACAAATAGGGTGCGGGTAATCATATTGGCCTTATCGGGTTGTTGGGCGATCGCCCCCAAAGCCCTAGCTACGGCCATGCCTTCCCCTAGGGCCGGGCCAATGGAACCAATGGCAATGGTAATACCAGCGGTCACCATCGCCACCGAGCCGATTAATGCGAGATCACTCATGAATTTTCCTCCATCGAAATACTTTGTTTTTTCTCCTGCACCGTTGCGGCAGAAGCAATGTAAACCAAGGCTAAAATCGCAAACACATAGGCTTGAATGACCCCAAATACAAGTCCCAATAAATTCATCGCCACGGGCACAAACAGCGGCACCAGGGCTAACAGAATTGCTGCCAAAAGGTTTCCACTCATAATATTGCCAAAAAGACGCACGGCCAGGGCTAAAGTTCGGGAAAATTCACCAATGATTTGAAAGGGCAACATAATCGGCGTCGGCTGGAGATAACTTTTGAGATACCCTAAAATTCCCCGCTGACGGATTCCATAGATCGGCACCGCAATAAATACGGCGATCGCCAAAGCAATGGTGGTTGAAAGGGAGCCAGTGGGGGCTTGATAACCGGGAACTACAGTTAATAAGTTAGCCGTTAAAATGAATAAAAATAAAGTGCCCACAAAAGCAAGATAGGGTTCCGGTTCCTGTTGGGTTACCTCTGCAATGTGTTGATAAATGCCATCAACAACTATTTCTAAAAAATTTTGCCAAGGGGGCAGTTTCGGACGCACCACTAATTTTTTTGTTACCCAAGCTGCTCCTATTACTAATAGGGCCATGGTGAGCCATGTGTAAACCAAAGTGGCATTAATTACCACAAACTGATATTGATAAAAAATGATGTTATCCGGTGTAATTTGCATCCTACACTTATTCCTCCAGCAACAGTTCCGATAACGAGGTTTGTGGCCGCCAACGATTGATTAAAATCGTTCGTGCTAACAAAAAACCTGCAAGGGCAATTAGTACTCGTTCCCAATGGCCACCAATCATAAAATATAAGGCTGTCATAGCAAGGATTAAGCGCACCATACCGCTGGTAATCATAAGTAAGACTGGATGTTGGGAACGGGTCAATTGTTTAACGGTAAACCACAGCGCCGTGAAGTAAAAGAATCCCAACCCAAAGCCGAGGGGAAAAACAAATAAATTAGGCATTATTGTTTCTAAAAATAAATTCATTGTAATTTTAATTGAGTTTTTAAATTCGTTTTTTAATCGGGTTTAGATTAGTGATTGGATTAGGCGATCGCCTTTGATATTTTTATCTTCTGCATGGATAATTAAACCTCATCGATTTTGCTCCCGTTGAATCCATAACCATGCATTCCAGCAGCCGAGAATAATCCCCAGAAATAAGCCCGTTAACGTCCAGGAATAGGGACTCGGAAAGCGGCGGTCGAGCCAAATCCCCAGAAAGATCCCCAGTAGGGTCGGCACCATCACCGACCAACCCACCATCCCAAAGACCCCAAATCCTAACCACAAACTGCGATCGCCTTCCCGTTTGGCCTGGAGTTTTTGTTGGGATTTTTGCTGGATCTGCCGTTCAAAATCTTCCCGGTGGCGATCGCTCTCTGGTGTGGTCATAGGGCACCTCCCAAATCGATAAAGTCCCGCACAATGCTGCTTTCTAGGCGCGCCAACATACTCCGTGCCCGTTCTTCTTGTTCATCTAACTGGGTAAACTGCGCTTGCACTGCCTGCTGTAAATCATCAAGATTATCCCCTCGCACCGCATTGCGCACCGACACCCAAACCGCAGCCCCCTGTTTCACTAAAATGCCTTCATCAATGGCCAGACAATGTTCTTCTCCCGTGATGCTCTCAAAGATCAAGAGACCCGCTGGCAAAACCGCCACATAATCCACATGGTTGGGCAATAGACAAAAGCCGCCCCCATCACCTTCTGCCGTCACTTTTCGTACTGGCTGATCCACCAGCAATTCTGTCAAACACAGTACCTTGAGATCCATCTGGGCAATCATGGCCGTTGCACCTCCCCAATGGCACCGATCATGTAAAGAGCACTTTCGGGCACATCGGCAAATTCATCGTTTAAAATCCGCTCACAGCCCGTTAAAGCCGCCTCTAAACTGACTACTCGTCCTGTTTTGTTGGTGAACTGTTCCGTTGAGAAAAAAGGCTGGGTGAGAAATCGCTCTAACCGACGGGCACGGTACACAATGGCGCGATCGCCCGCCGCAAGTTCCGCCATCCCCAACATCGCAATCATGTCCTTGAGTTCTTCGTAGGTGGCGAGGGTCTGACGCACTGCCAAGGCAATTTCGTAGTGACGCCGACCGGCGATCGCGGGCATCAACATTTTGGAACTCGAACGTAGGGGATCGACGGCTGGATAAAACCCTTCACTGGCCCGCTTGCGCGATAACACAATAGATGCCGATAAATGGCCAAAGGTATGTACGGCAGCCGGATCGGTAAAATCATCAGCGGGCACATACACCGCCTGAACCGAGGTGATCGCCCCATTTTTTGTGCTGGTAATCCGTTCTTCGAGGGCGGCTAATTCCGTCGCTAGGGTTGGTTGATAGCCCACCCGCGAAGGCAGCTCTCCCATTAGACCCGAAACCTCTTGGCCAGCCTGAATAAAGCGGAAAATATTATCAATCAAGAGCAACACATCCTGGCGGGCTTCATCCCGGAAATATTCAGCAATAGTTAACGCCGCATGGCCTACCCGAAACCTGGCTCCCGGTGGTTCATTCATCTGGCCAAACAGTAACACCGTCTGGTCTAGTACCCCCGTCGCCTGCATTTCCCGATAGAGTTCCTCAGCTTCTCGGTTCCGTTCACCGATACCGCAAAATAGACTAATCCCCTGGTGCTGACTGACCATGTTGTGGATCATCTCGGTGATTAAGACCGTTTTGCCGACCCCTGCCCCCCCGAAGAGGCCTGCTTTTCCACCCCGTTCGATGGGGGCGAGGACATCAATTACTTTGATCCCTGTTTCCAGGATTTCTGCTTGGGTTGATTGTTGGGCGAGGGGAATAGCGGCTTGGTGAATTGAGCGATGCTTAACTGCAGTTAGGGGTTTGCCTTGATCGATCGCCTCACCAAAGACATTAAACATACGTCCGAGTAAGGCGCGGCCCACGGGCATTTTGAGGGGATGGCCGGTATCCGTCACGGTGGCCCCCCGGGCAAGGCCGGAGGTGGGGGTCAAGGCGATGCCCCGGACAAGAGTGGCGTTTAGGTGGGCGACAACTTCGATAATGATTTGACCTTTTTCCCCGACATTAAGTTGATGGAGATAGCTGGGTAGCCGTTGGGGAAAACACACATCAACGACACTACCGCGCACGGAAACCACTTTCCCAATGTTTGTGGTTGTTGGCGGCTGGTGGGTCGATGGCATGGGGAGCGATAAATTAAGGCGATCGCCTTTTGGGAGGCTTTTCATCACTCTAGCGAAGATCCCTAGGGCCGCCACAAATGTGGAGAATTGCAAACATCAGATCATGCTTCAGACCGTCATAAATCAGGGAAATCAACAAATTTTTAAGGTATTTTTCATTTTTCTCAAACCATTTTCGCTATGCTGAACGTAGCTGGGTCTAAATCAAGGTTTAGGCTTTGTTGATCAAATTTTGATGGAAGCATAATCAGGCAAATGCAACGGATCAGAAAGTGGAAAAATATCTTGATCGGGACTGTGGGTGTCCTGTTAGTGGGCTGTGCCTCGGCCAGTAACCAGTCTGATCCTGGGCCAGAAAGTACCACGAACCTCGATAGCATTTCCTTTGGTGTTGGCCCCTATTTCCCGACGCCCGACGAGAACCGCCAACAGTTCGAGCCTTTCTTCGATGCCCTCGCCGCTGAACTGGATCTCCTCGGAGATGTCACCGTCACCGAAGATTGGATTGGCATTTCTGAAGCCCTACGTTCTGGCACCTTAGATGTGGCTTGGTTGGGGCCTTGGGGTTACGTTCTGGCGCACCATAATGATCCTTCCCTAGAGGCGATCGCCACCGTAAAATACCAGGACGAACCTGTTTACTACAGCGTTTTGATTGCCCGCGCCGATGCCCCCTTTGACACCCTCGAAGAGGCGATCGCCCTCAGTCAGCAGGGTGAAAAACTGAAACTTAGCTTGGCCGATGTCGGTTCCACGTCCGGTTGGTTAATTCCCCAGGCAGAATTTAAACGCCGCAACATCGACCCCGAAACCGTGTTTGACTATAGCGAAGGAGCGAGCCATGCCGCCCAGGTGATTGGCGTGAGTACCGGCCAGATCGACATTGCTTCCGATTACAACCGCAACCTCGATGTGATGATTGCCGAAGGACGTGTCCAGGCTGACGAGATTAAAATCATTTGGCAGTCTGAACCTTTACCCAACGATCCCATTGTGGTGCGGGGCAATTTTCCAGAAGCCTACAAAAAACAACTCCAACAAAAATTAGTCAATCTCACTCCCGCCGAGGCCGCTGCCCTTTTACCAGAAAACTATACGGGTTTCGTCGCCGCCGATGGCAGCAACTATCAGCCCATCGAAGCAGCAGGTCTTGCCCTAGAGGTATTGAAATAGTGACCCTCTTGCAGCAACCCGCCAAAGCAAGCGATTTTGCCCAAATCCTCCGACAGGAACGACGCCGCCGATATAGTTTGTGGCGATTACTCAGGTCTGGTTTTTGGGGAACCCTGGGGGTAGCGATCTTGATTATGGCCGTGCGCACCGCCGAGATTGATCCCCAACAGTTTTGGCAGCGCTTACCAACGGTGGGTCAATGGCTGCAGCAATTATTTCCGCCGGATTTTTCGGAGTTGCCCAATTTTCTGGTGGCGATCTGGGAAACGTTGGCGATCGCCATTGTCGGCACAGGGGCGGCGATGCTGGTGGCCTTACCCCTCGCCCTGTGCGTGGCCCGCAATACAACCCCAAATCGCTGGTTAGCCACGGGTTTACGGAGTTTTTTAAATTTACTGCGGGGCATTGATACCGCGATCTTTGCTCTCTTTTTTGTGTCAATTGTCGGCCTTGGCCCCTTTGCTGGGGTGTTGGGGGTCGCCTGTCACACGGCAGGTTCCATGGCCAAACTCTACGGTGAAGTGCTCGAATCAATTCCCCCTGAACCCATCGAAGCTATTGAAGTCACCGGGAGCGATCGCCTGCGCACCTTTGCCTTTGCGGTATTTCCCGAAGCATTACCGGGTTTGGTAGGCATTAGTCTCTACCTCTGGGAGTTTAACGTGCGTTCCTCCGTAATCCTCGGCATTGTCGGGGCCGGCGGCATTGGCTACGAATTGCTGGTTAGCCTGAAGCTACTCGACTTTCCCCGCTTGGCCACAATTTTGATCTTGATTTTGATTATGGTGAGTTTAATTGATGCCTTGAGTGCCTATTTACGCCGTCGCTTACAGTAGTCTTTATGGCCTTACAAAGAAAGATTTTCGCTTAATTTGATGTAATTACTCTCAATTCACTAATTTTTTCCGTTTTATCATTTTATTTGAGGTATTTTCGCTGTTTTTTTTCGAATATCAATAGCCATGAACAAAATTTCGCCCTCATTACTCCGTCCGATGGTGCAGATCAAGGGCGATCGCCGCACTGAAAAATTCACTTTTACATTTACCTCACAACTAACGTTGGGTTAAAAAATTCATTTTCAAAAAAATTCTATGCTGCAGGTTCACCAACTCACAAAAGCCTATTCCTACGGTCAATTCAGCCTCCAGGACATTAGCTTTACCATCGAGCCCCATAGCTTTACTGTTCTCCTTGGCTCCAGTGGTGCGGGTAAAACGAGCCTGCTGCGCTGCTTGCCCCAGTTGGTGTCCCTCGATGCTGGCCAAGTTTATTTTCAAGGTCTCGATCTAACCACCGCATCACCTCGACAGTTACGTCACGCCAGACAAAAAATGGCGATGATTGCCCAACAATTTAACTTGGTGCGACGCCGCACGGCCCTCGAAAATTGCCTGGGCGGACGGTTACCAGAGTTACCTCTCTGGCGATGTTTACTGGGACGTTTTCCTGAAGCGATGCTCTGTGAAGCTTTAGCCGCCCTAGAAAGGGTGCAGCTCCTCGATGTTGCTTTTCAACGGGCTGACCAACTATCTGGGGGACAAAAACAACGGGTGGCGATCGCCCGCGCCCTGACCCAAAAAGCCCAACTACTCCTAGCCGACGAACCCATTGCTAGCCTTGATCCAGAAACTGCGGCATTGGTGCTACAACTGCTGCGCTCCCTCTGTGACGAAAAACGCCTCACCGTGATTTGTAGCCTCCATCAGGTTCATCTCGCCAAACGCTACGGCGATCGCATTTTAGGGATGCGTGCGGGTCAGATTATTTTGGATGTGCCCACCACGGCCTTTAACGACGACATCGCCAATGCTATCTATCAATAAATCTTTGATGCTTCTAAACGAGTATTGATTATTCAATAATTTAGGACACATGGCGTCTTACAAAGGAAAGTTATTTCGATTCAACACAATTTATATATCAATGTTTGATCTAGAAAATTAACGCTGAACATTTTATTCTAGTAATCCACGTAAGTAGTACAGTCTTTTTATTAATTTATCTTAATACTTCTCTGCGAAAATTTTATTTAACAAAAGCCGCCTCACAAAAACTTAGTGGAATTGCAGGAAAACCCCTCGAACTATTTTTTTCATTAATCGAGGAAGATTATTCAAAGCATTTCAGAAAAAGTCATTTTTTTCATATTGTCTATTCTGGCCTATTTAATCTCTATCATTTATCGCTATTTCTAGGCACGTAATTTTGTGGAGAAATTTTAATTGCACCAACTCATAGTGTGTGATATGATTTTTAGAAATTTAGCTCTAGTAAATTTCTCTAATAAAACTAGCTTCAAATTTAGGGTAATTTTAAAGTAATAAATAAAGATCTATGCTAAAAAATAAAAGAAACAAACTCGCTCTTAACCCGTAAAGATCTTGCGTTTTTACGACTTTGGATTTTTTCATGACAGGAAAGTTTTTTAAATTTAAATCGAGTCAATTTTTTTTCTGTATTTTGCTAGGCCTACTTTTAACATCTTGCACCAGGACAAGAAATCGTAGCCGTTCTAATCAGCTTGATTGCGTAAACAAGCCAGAAATTGCAGAAGTAACTTCAAGTAATCCTTTTGAAAATGTCAGCATAGACATTGGCATTGATGGGAGTGGTTCGATGGTTGGCTTTGTCAGTCGCTCTGGAACCCTATATACCCAAGCAATTGACTCCCTCAGTACCCTAATTGGTAATCGTAATATCGCAACAAGGTACTGGCGGATCGGTTCATCTTTAGAAACAGATACAACCCAGGCTCAGGCGATTACAACAGCACAATTTTTAGAAGCAAAATTTCCCCAATTTTATGATTGTAAAGTGACAGGCTCTGACTATCCCTGTGTGTCAAGCACTTTACATCAGATCTATGAGCTTGATGGATCTGCGGATTCTAATGAAGACCCAGTAGCCCAGACGGAAGACGCGGCAATAGATGAAGTAGTTGATTCAGAAAAAGTCGTCAAGATTTTGATTACTGATCTAGAGCCTAATCAATCGGCGATCGCCGAATTATCGAGTCGAGTGAGCCAGGAACTTCAAAAAAATCAAGACTACAAAGCCGTTCTCGTGGGAGTACGGAGCGAATTTAACGGTAATGTCTTCTCTGCTGAAACGGGGCAAGTGGTCATTGGTGACTATTCGACTGATGACACAAATGTCACGGAATCTGGACGCCCTTTTTATCTGGTGATGACGGGGCCAGAAAAAGCTTTAGACGAAATCATCAATAGTTTCAATAATTTACCTCTAGATGTGAGTGAAGCATTCCGGGTCACTTCCTTTGCGAGTTCAGATATAGATGTGATCACTTTAGATAAAACATCTGTACCAGATCCTGTCAATGAATGTACAATCCAGCGAGGTAATATTGGCCGTCAACGTCCGCCAAAGGAACAGGCAAACCAATGGCTCATCTTGGAACAGCGGGGTTGCCAGGGAGAAACAGAAACAGTGGTCGATGTTTGGTCTGAGCCTTCCACATCTCTGTTGGGCGCGACAATTAGTCCCGAAAAATTAGTCAGTTCTAATCCGATTTTGAATGTTGAGGCGGTGAATGTCCAAGGCGATCGCCTCAATGTCCAAACCCGAATTAATGCTGGTGAGGGGTCACGACGTGGAGAAACCGCCTACCTAACGCTTTCCCAACGGGATTTAGATGAGGCAGTCTGGGCAGATTGGAATTCTACGGCGGCTAACCCCAATGGTGCCAAAACCCAAAATCTCCTGCTTTTTGTCTATGGTCTGCGGGAAGCCGTTAAAGGAATGGCCCTCCAAAATACCGACCCGGATACTGGTACAGTGCGAGTCCCCAGCGATGATGCGGTGAAATTCTGTATCGGTATTAACTAACGTTTATGTCGTCTCTTTTGTAAAAGGTACTTAAATTGTATGTCTGGAAAATCCTTAAAAAGCTGGTTTGCTTTAGTTATCGCTGTGGCGATCGCCTTGGTTTGGAGCTTACTAGGAAAATACTATCTTTTCTACCAGCCGATATTACCCCTAAGCGTAACGAATACTGAAATTGACGATTGGCTTGCTGATATTTTTTGGCTCAATAATATTATTAGCTTAGTCTTAGGATTTTTATTACTAGGTTTTTGGATATTTAAAGCCTATAACAAACAATTCATCCGCGCTGAATTAGTTCTTGCCAAACGCTTCACTTGGTGGCTATCCGCTCTATTTCATTTTTTTGCTTGTCTACTCATCTTTTTTGGCACTTCTTACTTTTTGGACTGGCTCGATGAAGGCCGATACATAGAGTTCTGGTTATGGTACCCAGGCTGTCTTTTGCTGGATACCCTCTTGATCTTTTGGTTGCCTTCAGCCCTTGCTACACCACGCTCCCTAAGAAATATTCCCCCCCTAGCAATCAAACTCAGAAAATTTTACGGAGGTTAAAAAATCATGTCAAAAATCTATGCGATTGGTGTTGGTGGTAGTGGTGCTAAATGTATTGAGGCGGTCACTTTTTTACACGCCATCGGTGCCTACGGAGAAAACTGTGAACTTAATATTTTATTGATCGATGCAGACCCAACCAATGGAAATTTAACCCGTACCCAACAAAACATTACAAAAACGATCAATTGCTATCGGCATTTTCAAAAACGTTCTTCCCGTTTTATGGCGGAACAAATCAAAGATTGGGGGGTTTGGAATCCCCTGGAGCAATCTGTTGGTAGTTCTTTTGAGCAAATGTTAGAACTGCGTCTTAATGATCCACTCCGGGGTTTATTTGAAGTGCTTTATGGCCCCAACGAGCGGGTAATGGATTTTGATGTGGGTTTCCGGGGTCGCCCGCCTGTCGGTTCAGCAATTTTAGGGACTCTCGGTATCGATGGCGGTTCTCGTAGACAACAGACTCCCCTTGAACGAATGCTCAATGATGTCCAAAATTCAGAGGGAGCGACAGGGACGTTTATTCATCTCTTTGGCAGTATTTTTGGGGGAACTGGGGCTTCTGGTGTACCAAGCTTGGCGAAATTAATCGGCGATCGCCTCCGTAATGATACGGGGATTGGCATTGAAATCAATACATCCATCCTGCTGCCCTATTTTGATTTTGAGAAGCCCCCTGAGGAAGAAAAAGTTTTTGCAGAGAAACGTTTCTTTAGCCTTAACACCCAGGCCGCACTCAAGTTTTTGTACCAACAAAGCCAACACGAAAAGATTTTTAAGGATATTTACATCATTGGCAATAGTGCCTCTACAACCTATGGTTCAAAAACAGGGGGCGAGGAGCAAAAAAATGATGCTCACTTCGTGGAACTATATGCTGCCCTAGCAATTAAAGATATTATGAAACGTCGTCAAGATGCCTTAAGTACTCCTTCCGCTGACGATACCCGGGTCCACTACATCTGTCGCCGCAACCAAGACCATTTAATTTGGGAAGATTTTCCGGACGGTTCTAGTCTGAAAAAAAATCTAGGGGGAGCCGTGCGGGTTGCCTATATGTGGATGCATAATTTTTCCCTTGAGCTTCAGGCCGCCAGTCGAATTGGCCCGAAACAATTTGCCATTGGTGCCCCTTGGTTCCCGCGCTTTTTTGACACGAATAGTATTAAGACCAGCACAAATAATAAGAAAACAAGTGGTGATTTTTTACCTACTGTTGCCGATGATGACCAAATTCAGTCCCTTAAAGCTTTCGATATTTGGGCCGATGCTTTTCTTCTGTGGGCAAAGCAACTTTCTAAATCCCACCACCGGGGCGATCGCCTGTTCAATCTAAATGATGTCAAGGCCAATGCCCAAGAAAAAACCTACAAAGACAAACTCAGTAAGCTGGTCACCGATCAAGCCGTTAGCCCAGAGCAAGAACGGCAAGATTGCGTTGATACTATCAAAAACACCCTAGCAGACCTTGATAACACTGACATTCAGGAACATGGTGTTGTTGGTCTTGTTCACACCCTTTTCAAGAATGCCTAATCAATTAGTCTTTTTTCCCAAATTTTTTTCTTGAATTCTTTAACTCTTTTTTCCGATATTTACCATGACGACCGAAAGTACCCATCCCTGCCTCCCTGCCCTCCTTTCTGACCGCACCTCTATTCCCGCCGTTGAACCCGGTAAATTTAATTCTGTTAACCTCAGCCAAATTAAAAACTTGGCCGATGATCTTGATTTTGAAGCCAGTGACGATGCTGATATTCATTCCATTCCGAGTCCCTGGGCTCGACCCCTCCAATTTATGGCGGCAATCTCAGATCGAAAATATAAGGCTCGAGCAGGCTTACTGCGTCAATATCGGGGCTTCTTAGCGGCTTTGGCCCTATCAGAATACCTAAACCTCTCAATCAGAGCCCAAGAGATTAACCTGGCAAAAGAGGAGCTACGACAGACAAAACTCAGTAGGGCACTCATCACTCTCAAACCCGATGCCAATCAGAGCGTTTTAAGTCGGTCTTTTGGTCAAGCAGACCCCTGGTTGAAACCCTATGTTTTTTATTGCAATGACCATGTGCTGGGGATGACTAGCCCCGCAACCCTCGTTACACCAGCGCCCCATGTTGATAATACCCTAGGACAACAAATTCACTGGATTAAGGGCAATCGCTTTACAGATCCTACCCAGTCCCTCAGCAGCCGTGAGCGTTATGTGGTGATCGAATGGCTCAAAAATCTCTGTAATGAACTGAATAATGTTTGGGACAGTGGCAATCGAGAGCTCATCAACTCCCTAATTCAAGAACTCCAAGATTTTGCCAACGACCTTGGTGGTGGCCAACTGTCACCAATCGAAATCAATCAAAATGAAGATGGCTTCGGCATTTTATTGGAACCCGCTCCTCTGAAATATCTCGCACCGATGAAGCTCGCAGAAGAAGGGAGTGCACCCCGTTCCAATGTACAAATCTTGCCGTCAGTAGGTTTTTCTCCAGAGCGACCCATTTACCTCATTGATCAAGAACGTCTCCCCGCTAAATTAGGCCATCGCCCCGGTGAAATTATTGTCTATGGCACAATTTCCCTGCAGATCTTTAATCCAGTCACCCATGGGCGCGACGATGCCTATTTCCTAAAACCTGAAGATTTTTTCCTCGATGAATTGTTCTACATCGAAGGAGATAAACTGCTCCCAGGGACTTGGATCACCGATAAATTAAATGTTTATGACAGTATCGATGCGCAAACCAATCGGGTACGAGGCGCAAAAACACTTTTACTGCCGCTCAACCCACTACTAAAACATTATTTTGCGAGTCCCGATCTTGAGAAAGTAACCAGTCTTAGCTTAATCGGCCAAGGGTCTGACCGTAGAGTAAGAGTTTCACTCAAAGTGCCTTTATCTGGCCATGGTAGTAAACCCATATTTTACGAAGTTTCCAAAGAATTCCCCCTTAAGCCAGAAAATAGCCTATCAGGAGCGATCCCCGTAGTTGGGATGTGGCCCAATGTTCCCGTCGGCACTTGGAAGCAGTTCTTTGTTTTTACAGATGCTTCAGAAAATGTCGAAACAGCATTTTCCCTAGCGCCACCAACGGTGGGAGCGACGTCCTTCTTCCGCAATATGGGACAACAGGCCCGTTATCAATATTGGGAATGTCCCCAGCACCCCAATATTCTTGAAGCGGTAAATGCTGATGGTCGTCCTCTGGGAGTACTGCCCCTGAGAATTCCCCGAGTCCAATTGGGAGAAACGAGAGAATGGACAGTCGGCGTTGACTTTGGGACATCCTTTACTAATCTGGCTGTCCGTCGCGGCAATGGTGAGCCCCAATGGCTGGATCTCCAAACCCAAATGCTCTCGATTACCGAAGCGCCCCTATCAATTCGAGATCGGGCCTACCGAGAAATGTTTGTGCCGGAAACCTTTATCAAGGACGAGCGGGAACGACTACCCATGGCGACCTTGTTGACAACGATAGGTTGGACAGAATCTTCTAGCACTGCCATTCCTGAACCCCTCAAGGAAGCTCGAATTTTCGTCCCCCGTTTGGATAAGTTTGACTTTAATGTTGAACACGTTAAAAGCAACATCAAGTGGGATCAAATCCGTTTCCAAGATCCGTTCCTACGACACCTCCAGCGACTGGTTGCAGCCCAAGCAGCCCTTGAGGGAGTAACGAGTGTTACTTGGGTCGTTTCTTATCCTTCTGCCTTCTCTCCCCATGAAGAGCAAATGTACTTTGCGACCTGGAAGCGGACATTACGAGATATGGAACAAATTACATATCAACGCCACTTATATGACGAAAATATTCATCGAACTGAGAGTATTGCTTTTGCAGAATATTACCGGAATGTTTGTGCAGGGGTAGAAGATAATCTTTTAAATACTATTTGTGTTGATATTGGTGGTGGAACCTCAGACATTGCAATTTTCCGCGATAGTCAAGTCATTTATCAAACTTCGGTTGCCTATGCAGGTCGAGATATTTATCACCGTTTACTCAAGCTAAACCTGAATGCCATTGGTGATGTGTTTGGTCTTTCTGAGCGTGACGCCAAGAGTTTACAGGAGGTTCTTAAGGGTAATAATTTCAATTCTGCCCTTGATAACTACCTGCGTGGTAATGGCCGCAAAATTCTTGAAGGGGGCTATGCGGTCAATGCAAGTAAGCAGAAAAACAAGGAATTCCGCACTCTACTCGTTTTTGCCATCGGCGGACTATACCACTATTTAGGGCTAGTTCAAAAATACGCCTCCCAAGATAAAAATGATTGTACGGCTACTGTTTTTGTTGGGGGCAACGGTTCTCGTTTCTTGGATTGGTTAACACCTACTGGGGAATACAATAGCAGCTCTGAAATTAATAAAGTTCTATTAGGGGTCATGGAAAGATCTTCTGAGCTTAAGCCTAATCCCAAAAGTGAACCGATCCAACGAACAGTCCATCCAAAATCAGAGGTATGTGAGGGTTTGATTATTCCCCAAGAAAGTACACTCCAACGTGTTGAACAAAGCAATCCTCTTGTCGGTGAAATCTGCGAAGTTAACGGAAAAGAATTTGCTGCTCTTGATGTTCTTGATCTTCCTGAAACATGGGAAAAAATCACCAGTTTTAATGTTATCAGTACCCAAGAACTGGAACGGTATATCCAAAATTTCAATCAAATCATTACTCAGGAGAGAATTGGTAGTATCCAAGCTTTGCCTGGGATGCAAATTCAAGGAGATCAAGTCATTCCAGAAGATCTAAAAGAAGTGCTCCAGCAAGTTGTGAAAGATACTTGTCAGAAAAAACTCGGTAAGAAAGAAGATTTTGAGCTGGAGTCTACGTTCCTCTTGCAGTTACGCTGCTTTATGGATATTCTGGCTAGTCGTTGGGCTCGTAATAACGGAGGCAAATAAAAATGAAGGTGAAAAAGTTTAGATGGTTACTAATTCTTCTACTTATTACAGGAAATATTGTTTCATGTAAAACGCAAAATGAAACTAAGATCTCGGTAGAATCATTCGGAAAATCACTCGTTCCCAATAGTTCAGAAGGTTCTGACAAAGAAAATGAAACTGATTTTTCACTGAGTAATATTATCAGTTTATTTGTCATTTTATTACTGTCAATTGGAGGCTTTTGGGGATACACACAATTGAAATCTTGGATTGACGCAGAAAAAAAGAAAAGTCGTGATTTTCGTAAGCGTTCATCTGAAACAATTAATGAGCTAAATCGAAATGTACAAAATTTAACTTTTCAGACCCAAAGTTTAGGGAAACAATTCAAGCAACTTGAAAAACAAATTTCTGAAAACAATTCTCAAAATTCTTTTCCGTCACCAATATTTCAAAAAGAACAGCAATATTCAGCTAGAGACAAAATTAGCTATTCAGACTATCCTGTTTATCCACAACCTGCTCCAGTTGTACAGCGAGATCCGTATCAAGAGGTCATTACAGCTTTCAATACCCAAGATACAGATTTTTTCCGGCAAAATACCTATTATTTGGCCTTAGACGAAAGTACTGTTGGTGGTGAGACTAGTGCAGGAGCGAGAAGGATCGTAAAATTTATTGATATTGATAACCCTAGAGATGCTCTTTGTTTAGCCGTCAATGTCAACTCTGAATATTTACTACTGCCTAATTTCTTTAGTCCATACTATGCAAATCTAGATCAATGGTTATCTGAGAATAACGATATTTTTGATTACCAAGGTCACGGACAAACTATCGAACTGATTAAACCTGGCATAGTTCAATACTCCCAAAGCGGAAATGGCATCTGGAATCTAATAGAATCTGTACGATTGCAGTTAACTTAGTAAATTTAATCTTGGGAAACTGTCTAGCTCCTGAATTTCAAACCATAATGAAAAGCCTGAATTTTATACTCACTTTATTACTTTTACTTAGCACCATTTCATGTGGCGAAAGTTCTAGACAAGAACAAAATCCCAATGCGATTACATCTCAAACTGAGCCTGCCCCCGCAGTAGATCCCAATGCAAGTACACCGACACCTCTAATTGAGTCTAATTCCGAAGATGGTTCTACACCTATAGAAAATTCAAGTACAAGCATATCTCAAACTAATCCTAGAAATCTTGGTTCCCAGTTATTTCTCATTTTAATTTCTATTTTTGCTTTTGTTCTTGCTTTTGGAGTATTAATTGTTGCTTTTATGGGTCATGAAGAATTAAAACTTTTAATCGAGAAAGAAAATCAAAAAAACCATACACTCTACAAAAATTTATCTAAGGAAATAAATGATCTAAAAGACAATTTATTAAATCTAGATTTGCGTAACCAAAGCTTAGAAAGTAAAGTTAAACAACATGAAAAACAAATCACTCTAAGTAATTCTCACAATTTGTCACAGTCTTCCATAACTTCTGAAGATGACTCAAAAAATCATAATAAAGAAGAAACTTTCAGTGAAATAATTGCAGCATTTCTTACTAAAGATGAATCTTTTTTTAAGGAAAAAGAACTAATTTTATTAATCCCTAAACCCCAAGAGAAAAACACGCAAAAAACAGAATTTATTCAGATTAAAGAATTACCCAAAGCTATATTTATTGCCATTCAGATAAATCAAGATTATTTATTAGTTCCTAATTTTATGCTTTCTCGTTATGATCAATTAGAAACAGTTTACACGGGCACTAAAGTTTTCAATAACAATAATTACGAAAAAGATCTAGTAATAAAACAATCTGGAACAGCTATATTTAAAGTCTATGGATATGGAGAAGATCTGACACTTAAAGAGCCAGCTAAAGTTCAAAAAACCGACGACAATACATGGCAGCTTGAAGAAGCAGGAGTTTATGTTGGTGAGGACGCTGATATTGAAATTTTAACAGAAGCTTTTAATGAACAAGATAATACTTTTTTCCAAAAACAAATAATGTTTCCTGTTGCCATTAGTCAGGAGTCACTTCAAACTCAGACCAATAGAAATCATAAAATACAATTCCAACAAGTAGAAAATCACCGTGACGCCGAATTTATAGTCTTGAAAATCGAACTATGCTATTTTCTTATACCTGACTTTCTTTCGCCATACTACAGTCAATTGAATTGGTTAACTATGAGTGAAGAAATTTTTCAGTATAGTGGTCAAGGTGACTTAGTAACTCTGATTAAACCCGCTGAAGTCAAAGAAAAAAAAGATGGTATTTGGACGCTAGTTAAATCCGGCAACTGTAACCTAATAAAAAGTACATAGTTAGTAGGCAACATTCTTAATTGATATGTTCGACATTATTAATTTTTGAGGAGACTTTTTCATTCCTTTTTATAAATTAAGTCCACAAAAAATATTTAAAAAATAATCATGGTTCGCAGAAATTCAGCAGCACTCCTCGCCATTTTATTAGGCTCCTTCGGTATTCATAAATTTTATCTAGGAGAAGTATTCCTCGGAGTTCTTTATCTTTTATTTTTTTGGACTTATATCCCAACAATTATTGGCATAATTGAAGGAATTTATTACTGTTCCCTAAGCGAAGACGAATTTAGACAGAAGTTTAATATTCCTATAGTCCAAAACAAAGTTTCCCAATATCTTGCCAATAATAGCTCAGAAAATGCAGCCCTCAAACAAAATAATCAAAAACTAAATTACTTAGAGCAGACTATTCAAAAATTAGAAAGAGAACTCCAGACCTTAAAAAGTAAAAATAGAGAATTAAGCTCTATTATTATTAGCCAACAAGATTCTATTGCGGGCATTAAGGAAGCCCAATCTCAAATATTTACCCAGATCTCTGTCCAAACATCATTTCAACCACCAGCGCAGCCCAAAAATATTTTTGACCATTCCATCGAAAATTATTCCGCCCGCACAGTCGTTACCGCTTTTAGTAATAAAGATGAAACCTTCTTCACAGAACGTGGCATGGTTTTACTTACCCCAATCCCTAAAAAAGAGAGAACACAAAACTCAAAAGCCGACCTAAAGCAGGTTTTAGGTCTTTCAAAAGCCGCATTTATTAGCGTGCAGGTCAACCAAGAGCATTTTGTCGTACCTAATTTTTTGTCTCCCCATTACAAAGATTTAGAATCTCTCTACTCAGGCACCAAGATGTTTAAAGTATATGGTTCCGGAGAAGAACTAATATTAAAAAAACCAGCTAAAGTACAACAAATCGATGATCATAGCTGGCGCATTCAAGAATCAGGCTTATATTTTGGTAAAAACGCTGAATTTGAGATGTTAGTAGAAGCTTTTAACGAAAAGAATCAGACATTCTTTGATAGTGCTTATCCCGTTACTATTAGTCATCATACGTTAAGTACACAAATTAACAAAGACGAAGTTATCCAATTTGATCAAGTAGAAACCCACCGTGATGCAGAGTTTATGATTATTAAATTTGACAAAAAATGTTTTTTGGTGCCAGATTTTCTTTCTCCTTATTACGGACAGTTAAATTGGCTCGATATGGGAAAAGATATTTTTAGGCATGATGGCCAAGGTACCCTTGTAAACTTGATTAAGCCCGCTGAAGTCAAAGAAGAAAAAGATGGTGTTTGGAAGTTAGTTAAATCTGGCAATTGTCACCTAACAGAAGGTAGTTAGTTAGTAGGCTCTACCCTCGACTGAGCCTCAGTTTGTGGTGTAGAGCTAGCAAAAGGCTTGATTTTCGAGTGGACAAGTTGGGCGATCGCCGGGAAAAAAGTTTCATTTTCTGAATAGGCAGGGTGATCAGCAAAAACGCTCAGAATGTACTTTTGTTGACCATCGACACTCTCAATATAAGCAACCTCATGGCGGCCTTGACTCGTCCAACCAGCCTTTGAATAAAGCTTTGTGTCTGGGGGAAGACCTTCACCAAAGAAATGCTGCACCGGATTAAAATAGGTCTTCGGACTTTGCCAATCTTGGCTTAGATCTCGCTCTAACAGTCGCAAAATTTCTGGATTAGCAGTAGGTGAAACAGCATCCCCAAGCGCGATTTCCGCCATTAACCGAGCAGCTTGATAAGCACTCAAACGGTTACGAATTAGTTTAGTGGGATCTTCGGGATTTTCTCGCATTTGCCGATCAAAGCCGATGGGTTCCATGATCTCTACATCGGTGATCGGATAGGTTTTTTGGGTGATATTTAAATCCCTATAGCCAGCAGCCCGAAAAAAGCTGTTGAGTTGTTCGCGTTGGGCATACCAAGCGTTGAAATTATCAGGAGTTGCGCTGGTTTGGGTTTGGGTCGTGCGGGTGATCGCATCAATAATTCGACTGGTGGCATTATTGTCAGATTGCGCGACCATGAGGGCAATATCCTCTGCATGGTCAGCGTAATTTAATAAACCTTGTTTAACTTGCGCGTAAAACGCAACGAGCCAAAAGAGTTTAGGGACACTGGCAGGGTAGTGAAGAATATTAGGTTGGTAGTTGGCGATCGCCTGACGATTTAGATCCACAAGCACCACAGACATCGCTTCTAGGGGGAGATTTTCGGCCTGGGCTAGCCCTTGAATTTCTGTGATAATGCCCTGTAAGTCGGCACTAGAAGCGTAACTGGGCAGTGGATCTTGGGCATTGTACCAAGCATTCCAAATTGGTCGCACTAACAGGGTTTCTGGAACAATGGCTACTTCATTATCAGTTGAGTCTGGATTAACTGGAATAGGAAACTTTTCTTGAGATTCAGTTTCGGCAGTCTGGGTTGACTCAATTGCTTGTTGAGGTGGCCCCAGAGAAGCTCGGATCAGCCAAATACCACCAACAACAATGGCGATCGCCATGCCACCCACCAGGGCCACAAACTGCTGGGGACTCATGGAAATTTGGGATCTGGGACGGCGTTTTGGCTGAGATGATTTTGGAGTAGGCTGATTCAAACGGGTGAACCTCCACAGAATTAAATAAAAAAATCACGAAGCTGAGTTGAGTCAACCTCACCGACGCCAAATGACTTCAAGGGTGTTGTAGTCGGCAATTTTCCAGGCACCATTGACTCGACGGAGGTTATAGCGCACTAATCGCTGATCGTAGCCACTAGCATTGCGATCAATATTGCCATTAGCGTTATAGAGTGTTCGCTGTTCCGTAACAACCACATCGGCGATCGCCTGTTGTCCATCCACAACTTGGAGGTTTCTGACTTCTTCTAATACTTGATTCGCAAAGGCATAGTAAGCCCCATTACTTTCAAGCCATTCCACCGAGCTCTGTTGGCCATCACTGCGGCGAATATTGTCATTAAAGGCTTTGCCTGTCAAAATCTGCGTGCCACAACCGCGATTATAGGGATAATCAAACAAATCCTGCTTACAGTTCAGCCAATCAACTACCACATTTGCCGCTTCTCCCTGGGATATTGCAGCAGGTTGCGGTGATGATTTTTGGGCTTCCTCGATCCGAAAAGTTTGACCTGTTTCTTGGGTTAATTGATCAATAAAGCTTTGGGTTTTATCCCGTGAGGCAAAACTGGCCACCTGAACTGTATTATCACCCCGCAAGAAAGCATCACCACAATAGTTATTTTTAACCCGTTCTAATACCGTAGCCTCGCCAACCACCCGGTACCAAGTGCTTGCATTACCCAACGAGTCACCGCAACTCTCTTTATAAGCTAGAGGAGGCAGCGTTTCTGCATCTTGTCTTGAACTATCCGTAGCAGAAGAATTCGTTTCAGCTTGACCATTCCCCAGTGAAATAATCTCTTCACCACTAGGACGATTGAGCAATTGCGTACTAAGAACAATCCCCCCTAATAAAAAAGCACCGATTACACTTCCCGTTAACAGTGCTTTCTGCCAATCAGCCATTCCCTTGGCAGGCAACTGCATCTGACTATTATCAATAGCCATACTGCTGCCTGCCACGGCAACCGTAGGATTGTGAATTGTTTGGGGTTGAGGAGTGGGAGGAACAACGATGGGCGATGGCGTTGGAACAGGAATCTCGGCTTGCAAAGCTGCAATCATCGCTTGGGCATCGTTAAAACGGTCTTTGGCCTGGGGTTGGATGGCCTGTTCTAAAACTGCGGCTAGATGTTCGTCAGTTTCATTATTACTCTGAAACCAGAGACGCCAGAGAATCTTGCCTGTTACGGGGTCATTTGGTAATTCACCGGGTAACTTCCCGGTCAACAGATAAATCGCCGTCAAACCGAGACTATACAAATCGCTACTGAAGACAGGCCGACCAATACTTTGTTCTGAGGCCATAAAACCTGGCGTACCAATCACAATTGACTTGCTGTTTTGGTCTGAACCAGCTTTTGTCATGTTCATGGTCTCCTTGACGGCACCAAAATCAATCAACACGGGTTGGCGATCGCCTTTGCGGAGAATGATATTGTCTGGCTTGATATCTCGGTGTACCAGTCCTTGGCTATGGATAAAGTCGAGGACAGGCAAAATTTCCAAGAGCCATTTCTTGACATCAGCACTCGACCAAGGGCCTTCGTATTGCAGCGCATCCTGTAGGGTAACCCCTTCAATCCATTCTTGAATGAGATAAAACTCCTTTGCTCCCGCGACATACGCATATAAGCAAGGTATTTGCCCATGGCCATCACCTAATTTTTCGAGGAGCACCGCTTCCCGTTCAAAACGATCCTGCACGAGCTGATGGGCAACGGGATCATTAGCTATGGGTTTGAGACGTTTGATGACACAACGTCTTAGGGATGGCATATGCAAGTCTTCAGCGAGAAATGTATCCCCGAAACCACCCTGGCCCAATTTCTGCAAAATCCGATAACGACCGTCGAGAATTTTTCTTTTCATTTCTCCATGGTGTCAAAAGTTAACATCCATCTTACTGGAACTCGGCGAAGAAATATATTTCTTGTCATATTCTTGACCCATAGTCATCCGGATCGTGGTTAGTGCAGAAGTCTCTAGGGTTTTCTTGCAAGGGCCATGACTATTGCCTGATTTAAGACTCATCCCTGCCTTGAGGTTAAATGTGCAGATTGCGCTTCCAGCATCGGCAAAAATTTTGAGCGAAGTTTGGGCGATCGATCGCTGCCGATTAAGCATCGCATTGTTAGAAAGTTGGGGGGAGACCATAACTTTTATCAGCCCCCCTAATCCCAAAGTCAGATATCGTAACCGTTTCAGGTGATTTAACTCCCATTGGAATCAGGGGAGTAGTAGCCCATACATTAAAAGCAACGCAATGAACGGATAGTTTAATGGCAAAACACCAATCTTCCCTGATTCATTTATTTATCCGTAGGGGTCGCTGAATTTAGGGTTATCGCCTGTTAAGCGGGAGATGGAGGTTCAATTCCTCCTCCGTTCGCCAAGATCCTTTCCTAAATCACTTGGGCAGGTAGCTCAGTTGGTAGAGCAGATTCTTGCTGCAATTTTTTTACCCCAACGGGTCGCTGCATCAAGATTATCGGGTCGAAAGTTCAAGTCTTTCCCTGTCCACCCATTTAGGAGAATGGCAAACCTGGAGACGGTAGCTCAATGGTAGAGCGCAATATTTGCCCCTAGGGGCCGCAGGACTAAAGGTTATCGCTATGGACGAATCTCCCTTTTGTCCGCCGAGATGCGGGTTCGATTCCGGCTCGTCTCCCTTCCCCGCATGGGGTTTTGATCTAAAGTTGTAATCCCGTCAGGGACGGAGTTGTCATGTCATATCAATTTTTTACAGCCCGTGGCCAAACGCCCCAATCGCAACCAATTCCGGGTCGAGCGACAGAAATGGTGCCTGGACGAGCCGGTGGTTATCACTTCGATCCGGGGATTTGGGTCATGTTGCGGCGCTGTTTATTAATCGGTACCGCCCAAAATACTTTTTATGCTGATAAACATGAGTTGACGGGTGAGTTTACCCAGGTTGTGCAGCAGTGCGTGGTGGCGGATCCAGGCCGGGTCGCCCAGGAAATTCTCTATGCGAGCGATGGGCGATCGCTCAACAATAGTGCCCCTTTATATGCGTTAACGCTGTTATCCATGGGGGAAACCCCAGCGGCGAAACGGGCATTTATGGAAATCTTTCCCCAGGTTGTGCGCACCGGGAGCCATTTCTATGAATGGTTGAGCTACACCAAAGCCCTGCGGGGATTCGGAAAAGTGGTGCGTGAGTGCGGTAAAGGTTGGCTCAGTCAGAACGATGTGCAAGCTTTGGCCTATCAACTGTTGAAGTATCAACAACGGTACGGGTTTAGCCACCGGGATGCGTTGCGTTTATTCCACGTTAAACCCCCAAGTGTCGAGCATCAAACCTTGTATAACTGGGTCGTTAACGGTTGGGAGCAGTTACCGCAACAGCCCCCTGCAACTGCCCTTGAACAAATTTGGTGGTACGAATGGCTAAAGCGCAACCCCGATCAAACAAAAAAGGCGATCGCCCAAGGCCACCTTACCCACGAAATGGTCGCCCCCATCGGTCAAATGGATGAGCAGACCTGGAAACTGTTGATGCTAGAGATGCCCATTGGTGCCCTGTTACGGAACCTGGGTTCCCTAACCGAAATTGGGGTATTGCGGGTCAACCGCCAGAAAAACCTCAAGCACGTGGCGATGGTTTTAAACGATAAACAACGCTTGCGCAAAGGTCGCATCCATCCCATTGACATCCTCAAAGCCCTAAAAACCTATCAATCTGGGGGTCGATTGGGGCGCAGCAAAAAAACCTGGGAACCTGTACCCCGCATTATCGACATCCTCGAAAAAGCCCTGGAGATGTCCTTTGAAACAGTGCCTGCCACCGGGAAAACGTTTCTCCATGCGGTGGATGTGTCGGGGTCGATGTCCTATTACTCTGTGGGTTCTGTCCATTTAACCTGTGCCGAGATAGCCGCAACCATGGCCCTGGTCACCGCAAAAGCCGAGAAAAATTATGCCATTCGTGGCTTTTCTACCGCGTTTAAAGATCTAGGCATTACCGCCAGCGATAGTTTCCGCACGGCCTTACAAAAAACGAGTGATCAAAATTTTGGCGGCACCGATGCTTCCTCTGTCTACAAATGGGCGCTTAAACATCGCTTTCATGCCGATGTAATTTGCTTCTGGACAGATTGTGAATCCTGGGCGGGCACGCAACCCTGCCAAAAACTGGCGGAATATCGCCGCAAAGTAAACCCCAACGTCAAGGCCATTTATGTGACCCTGGCCCCCTACAAATTGAGTTTGGTTGATCCAAAAGATCCTTTGTCATGGGATTTAGGAGGGTTTGATCCGACGATGCCACGCTTGATCCAAATGATTGCCCAGGATGATTTAGCATAGCAAATTATTTCTTTTTTCAGGGAGTATTGAAAAATACTCTCTTTTTTAGTTGCCACACTTCAAATAATTACTAATTTTGTGTTTCATCTAAAATGTGTTTCGCGAGATCATTGAGAACTTGATGAGCCGCTAAAATACCACTAGAACTTGTCCATTCCCCATCATTAACTTGGTAAACATTACCGTTTTCAACCACAGCAAGATTTTGCCAAAGGGGATGATCTTGCCATTGATTTTGGGTGTCTTCACCTCGGTTTTCGGTCTCATTAAATGTGAAATAAAACAGATGGTCGGCTTCGAGATCCTGGATACTTTCTAGGCCTATCTCGGCGGCAAAGTCATTTTTTTGTTGTACTTCAGGCCGTCGTAAGCCCACTTCAGCGACAATTTGCCCCGGAAAAGATTGTTCATAATAGATCCTCGCTGTCCCTGGCATAAACCGAACGAGGGAAACAGTTGGCGGCTGATCACCTAATTGTTCTTTGAGGTTGGCGACCCGCTGATCCCATTGCTCAAGTAAAGTTTGGGCTTCGGCTTCCCGGTTGAGGGCTTTGGCGTAGAGTTTGAAGTTCTCTTTCCAGGTGGCACCCAGGGTTTCGGAAAAAACGGTCGGGGCGATCGCCTGCAATTTGCCATAGAGTTGCTCCTGCCGAACTTTAGAGCCGATAATCAAATCTGGCTTTAAAGCGACAATATTTTCTAAATTTGGCTGAAATTCGTCACCAATCACGGGTACATCTTCTAATTCAGCACTGAGATACTCGTAATAAGGCTCTCCTTGCCAGGACTTGACGGTACCGACGGGTGTTACCCCTAGGGCAACCAACATATCTGTACCTTCGTTGGTGAGCACGACGATTCGTTCGGGAGTGCCGCTAATTTCCGTCGTTCCCATGGCGTGTTCAATGGTGCGGGTTGCTTCGTCAGGAACTTGGGAAACAGGCTCTGGGGTCGTTGTGGGAGATGGATTTTGGGTCGTGGCAAAACAGCCGATTAAACTCATACTTGCTAGGCAGATTAAGCCAAGGATCTGGGGTCGAATCGTAGGTTTATTTTTTTGATATTGCATAAATTTTAAAGGTTTTTTAATTTTAAAAAAATAGGATGAAAAGGAAAAATAAAATTCTCCTTTTCATCCCAAACTAAGACATAATTAACTTCTGAAATTCATAGGCGATCGCCCTGGATTTTACCAATCTAAACTGTAGCTTAAACTGATGGTGCGACCTCTGCCAGCAAATTGATTTCTGCCCCCATAAACCTGGGCAATGATGGGGAAATATTCAGCATTAAAGAGATTTTCAACGCCGAGCTGAATCTTGCCAGCACCAGTGTCATAGCTACTGATAAAATCAGCAGTTAAGTAACTTTCTACTTCCCCCAAACCAAAGCCATTACCCTTGGGATCACGGCCCGCTGAATACAATAATTGCAGACGATTTTCCCAACCTTCAACGGGTTCATATTCCACAAAACCGGTTAGTTTAACAGGGGGAATTTGGAAACTAGGTAAGCCACTTTCAAAATCGCCATCGTTATTGGCATCCCGCTCGCCATCGGTGTAAGTAAAGGTTCCCCCTAGGGCGAGTTGTTCACTTAATTGAGTACGTAGATCGGCCTCAACACCGTAGATGCGCTGGGGATCACGAATCGTTGTAAACGCACTATCAAAGGTAGTACCGAGATCTGAGTAGCTATAAAAGCCAGCAATGGAAGCTTGCACATTACCCCAGTTGCCGCGAATCCCTAACTCATAGTTATCAACCCGTTGGGCTTCAGGCCGTAGATTTTCCACACTGCCCCCCGGAGAAGTCCGTAGGGAACGGGCCACATCCGCAATGGAAAAGCCTTGGGCAAAGTTCCCAAAAATATTTACATTGTCATTGAGAGCATACACAGCGCCCACATTAAAGAGGGTCGCATCGTAGTTCAGTTCGCCCCCTGTGACATCATTGCCCGCTAGAGTGGTGAAATCATCCACACTGACATCAATAAATTCTTGGCGAATCCCACCATTGAGAACTAACTGATCGGTCACATTCCAATTTAACTGGGCAAATAAACCAAGGTTTTTCTGTTCTGTGGGTGGGGAAAGGAAACCAGTGCCAATTTGCTCAAAAACTAGGCCATTACTCGCTTCAAAGGTAGGTTCATCAAAGAGATCGGCAGGTTGAGCAGATTCTTCGTAAAAATAGTCCACACCCCAAAGTAAACTGAGGCGATCGCCTGCCGCGAGGGGCGTATTGATATCTAAACGACCACCAATTTTTTCGGACTCCACTTCCGATTGCAAAACTTCACCCCCGAAGGTGCCAAAATCATCATCGAAAGGATAGAAACGGGTGGAGTAATCTCGATAGTAAAGCTGACTGTTTAACTGACTGCCAAAGAGATCATCATTGCTGTAGGCCAAACTAACCAATGTATTTTCGGTGCCGGGTTGGTCAGGCAAGACAAGACCAGGTCTGGCTTCTGCCTTATCGCCACTAGGAGATGGATTCAGGGCAAAGTCAGAATCTTGGTCATCGGAGAAGTAATTAAAGCTGAATTGGAGCCGTTGGTTGTCGTCGATGTTGTAGCCCAATTTTCCAAACAAATTGATGCTTCTGAGGTCAGCTAAACCCCCTTGACCCAGCGGATCGGGCGGAATGCGATCGCCATCGGCATCAAAGAAACCGCCTGTCTTGAAAATCGCAAAATCCGCGACATAGTCAAACTTGTCCTCTGTACCAGACACAGAATGCTGGAGAGAGTAACCAAAACTGTCTTCCGGATTGGTCGTGGAAAATTCAAAGCCGATAGTGCTGCGGGATTCTACTCCGGTGGCAGCTCCCTGCTTAGTGATGATATTGATGATCCCACCAGTGGCACCATCTCCATAGATCGCGCTGGGGCCACGGACAATTTCAATCCGCTCAATCACGCCCGGATCTATGGTGCGCAAATCCCGTTGGGCATTACGGTTTGTGCTCTGGGGTATCCCATCAACCAAGACCGAAATATTACGGCCCCGGAGGCTTTGCCCAAAAATACTGGTGGTTTCTGTCGAAGGTGAGAGACCCGGCACTAACTTTGCCAAAATGCTGGAAAGATCGCGGTTGAGATCCGCTTGACGGGCAATTTCTGCCTGGGAAATCACTGTCACAGACCGGGGTACCGCCGCTTCCTCTGCTTCCGTCCGAGTTGCCGTAACGATTAATTCCAAATTATCAACAAAATCATCCGGTGTTACCTGTACAAGTAAACCAGAGGGTTGAGACAGTACATCAACAAAGGGCGCTGCTGTTTCACCCACAAGAATAATTTCAACGGTATTTTCAGATATTTGCGTAATTTCAATGGTCTCTAGACCAGCTTGGGGCGCAAAATCAGGCAAAATTGCACCATCTGTTAACTGGGCATTTTCGACTTCGAGGATGAGACGATCGCCCTCCAGCCGTTGATTCACTTCAGGGGCGATCGCCTGATCACTATCCAGAAAAACTTCTACACCCAAGGAGGTCGGGTTAATCCGAATATTACTAATTACTGTTTGGGCCACTACCGCCGGAGCCAGAACAACCAGCATCCCACTAGCAACCCCCAGACTATAGGTCAACTCTTTCAAGAAACTTCCCTCACACTTATTGCTAAAAAATTGCGTTAGATCAGGAAGATTAAGAGATTATCTCAACCACTGTCAAGTTCTTTATCGAGAATCTATTTTATTTAAAATTTTCGCAGAGCCACATTTATCGGATAAAAGCCACTGAAACTAGGGACTGAAAGGATTTTCAGGAATTACCATTTCAGATTAAAGGCTTTGTTTTTGCTAACTCTTCTGATATACAAGGATAAATTTATTGAAAATAGTTTGAGTTAGGGTATAGTCATTTGGGCAGCAGTGCCAGATAATGCTTCTTAAACGCCCTCGCACATTTCAACCCATAGCACTATGAACATCACAAATTTCTTTGCCGCCGGTGGCATCGTTGCTTATCCTTTGCTCCTCTTCTCTTTGGCCGGTGTAGCCTGCATTATTGAGCGAGCCGTTTTTTGGTGGCGGATTAATCGTCGGCAGCGTCAAGTTGTCCGGGATGCCCTCGGTCTATATCGGCAAGATCAGTTCAATGCGATGAAATTTTTGAAGCGTAACGCGGATCTACCCATTGCCCGGATTTTTTTAGAAGCCCTTGATTTAGAAAATCCCAACAGTGAAGAGTTTCGTCTCGCCCTCGAAAGTGCAACCCAAGCCGAAATCCCGACCCTAAAACGGTTTAATACTGTGTTTGACACAATTATTGCTGTTGCGCCCCTACTGGGATTGTTGGGAACGATCCTCGGTTTGATGCAATCTTTTTCGGCGCTCAACATTGGTGATGTGGGTAATACCAATGCCGCTGGGGTGACTGGTGGAATTAGTGAAGCATTGGTTTCGACTGTGATGGGTCTGGTTGTGGCAATCTTCACCCTGCTCTTTGCCAATCTTTTCAATGGATTATATCAACGTAACCTAGCTTTTATCCAAGAATATGGTGGCCAGTTAGAATTACTATATCGCCGCTTCTATGAAAAGAGTGAAAAAGCGATCATGAACCGCTAATGCCTGCCAATCAAACGATGCGCAGCTATTTTTTTATGTATAAGCCATCCATTTAAGCTTAATTCTTTTGTTTTAAAAATTCACCACTATGCGTATTCCCCAGGAAGAACAAAAATCCGCAGGCATTAATATTGTGCCGATGATTGATATTATCTTTTCAATTTTGGCCTATTTTATTATTTCGACCCTCTATTTGACGAAATCTGAGGGCTTACCGGTTAATCTACCTGGGGCAAATACAGCACAACAGCAACCGAGCACTGAAATTACGGTGACCGTAGATGCGGCGGGAGATATTTTTCTCAACGAAGCACCCGTTGAAATCGCTACACTCCAGGCTAGTGTCCGGAATCTGATGGTCGAAAACCCAGAAACCTTGGTGATTATCAATGCCGATGAAGCAGTTAGCCATGGATCCGTGATTGAAGTAATGGATGAACTGCGGCAAATTGAAGGAGCAAGATTGGCGATCGCCGCCCAAAAAGAAACAACCCCCGTCAGCACTGATTAATATCGCAATTCCCTCAAATAAACACAGATACAACTTTAGGCAAAAGCGACACTGCCCTCCCGTCGGGGATCGGCGATCGCCTGTAATTGCTGCGCTTCTTTAGACCACAATGCGGCCTGTACGCCACCAAAATACATCGATAGCGGCGGAAACTCCCGGAGCGGCATCGACAGATTCAATAAATTCTCAGCCCTTAAATCTTCTTCGTAGGCAAGCATCAATTGGTCGTCAAATGCTTCCACATGGAGTCGTGGGTGTCGGATGGCCTCACTGAGAGAATCGCCATGCACTATAAAGTTGGTCAGTGACTGGGCGATCGCCGTGGTAATCCGCGACGCACCAGGGGAACCAATCGACAGTACAGATCCATTCCGGTGACGTGCAATGGTGGGGGCCATATTTGAAATTAATCTCGTGCCTGACGCAATGGGTTCACTCTGTTCTCGATGCAACTCCAATTCACCCAGGGAATTATTTAACCAAAAATTACGACCGGGAATCACCGCCCCAGAACCATAACCCGCCGATGCCGTCAGCGAACAGGCACAACCTTGATCATCGACCGTGGACACATGGATCGTAGAAGGTGAACTGCGGTAATGATCGAGCTGATTTGTCCGGGCAAAATGTAGCAGATCCGTGACTGCTTGCCATCGATCTTGATCAACATTGAGATGTTCAAAACGATAGTTAAGAACGGCCTCTTGGATCGCAGCAATGGTTTTATGGTCGAGACTTTGGCGGGTTTGCTGGAGGAGGAGTAAAGCGGCTAAACAAGCACCACCTACTGCGGGGGCCGGGTTAGTGACAATTTCCCAGTCACCATAGCTCAGCCGAATTGGTTCTCTGATAATCGCTTCGTAGCTTGCCAAGTCAGCTTGGGTAATGGCACCATGCGATCGCTCCATTGCAGCGACTAATTCCTGGGCTAAAGTCCCTTGATACAAACAGTCAGGGCCTTCATCAGCCATCAGCTTTAGAGTTTTAGCGAGGCCCGGTAAGCGGACGATCTCACCAGCCTTGAGATAATCTTTGCCGTTTGGATGAACAAGCTGATAACTTTCGGGATGCCACCCAAAAATCGCTGCATGGGCCTGTTCTAAGTACATTCCTGAGACACGGGAAATGGGACTGCCCTGCTCTACCACTTTGGCCACGGGCGTGATTAATTCTGCCCAAGACAATTGGCCGTATTCTGCTGAGGCTTTGGCAATCCCGGCGAACATCCCTGGCACTGCCACCGCACCATAACCAATTCCGGTATAAATGCCACCACCATAATTCAGCAAGGTCTTTTGTAACTCTGGGTAGGGGCGATCGCCAGGGAAATCTTTACCAGGCATCGCTGCATAGGCATCAATGACAACGGGTTCTCGATCCTGGGGCCAAATCGCGATGAAACCACTGCCGCCCGGTGCCATGACCCCCAATTCGCAACACATGGAAGTTAATGTGGCGGCGAGGGCGGCATCGATGGCGTTACCTCCCTGGGCGATAATCTCTGCGCCGATATTGGCGGCAAGTTTAGAATCGGCGGCGATCGCGACTTTGGTCATCGTTTTTGATTAATTGTTTTTGATCGAGAATGCATTGTGATTTTTTCCATAGCTCGATTTTCAGTTGAAAATCGAGATCTGTCTTTAGGGTAAGTTACGAAGCCAAATCACTTGATGTTAGAGCCTTTAGCGCTGCAGTCGTTTCTGCAAATACTCACAAGTCCAGCCCCGGTCCACTAGCACCTGCCAGGACACCAGATGAATACCATCCCGCACCAAATAATCCCCATCCACCTCTTCGTAGTAGCCCAAACGCCCCAATTTCTTCATCGCCTCAAACCAGTAGAAGAAATTCGCCCTTTCGCTTGTGTGATTGTTGGCCACTGCATTCTTGACTGCATAGACAAAAAAGCCCGCTGGATTTTTCACATAGTGGTCACGCCGATACCGCTGATAGGCGGCGATCGCCCCTTCAATAATTTCTGCCGCCGTCGTCTTCACTAACCGCACCAGAGAAGGATTCAACACAATCCCTAGATCATCAAGCCGCTCCAAATGAGCCTTGGCTTGGGAATTCACCACCACATCCGCTTTATCCGCTTCTTCCGTCTGCGATTGCTTTTCCTCAATAGCCTGAGTTGTACTGTTCCCAGCTTCCTGAACTGGAAGTCGCTTATCTTTCTCTTTCTCTTTCTCTTTTCGCCTCAATTCCTTGGCAAACCCAACAGCCTCTATCTTGTCTCCAGTAACAGTTTCAGCCACTTCCTGTGGATTAATTACTTGTTCCCCAGATATCAGCCCACCATCATCCCCATCGATATTTCTTGTTGATTTTACACTTTGGCCCGCCGCTTTTTCTTTCTCTTGGTCTAACTTGTGGGTTTTACCAGTTACTGCATTTCCAGCTTCATGGTTTTTAACATTTTCCTCTTGGCTAAACTGAGTTTTCTGTTCCAGTACATCAGTAGCCTGAGAATCCAAAAAAGAAAATTTTAATTGAACAGCAGAACAAGCCTGATCTGTTGAATCTTTAGTATCTATATAAGAAGGTACGGCAGCATCAGGGTTTGAGGCGCGTTTTTGGGAAGTTTTATTCCCAAACTGGGAAGTTTTGTTCTCGATTTGGGAAGTTTTATTCCCGGGACGATAAGCGGCGAGTTTGTAGATTTTGCTGTTGTACTGGCGCTGAATATTGACGAGACCAATGTCTGCGAGTTCGGTCACGGCCTGGCGGATCCACTTAGAACAGTAGGGTTTCTTGCGGAATTTGCCAGTCCAGTGGCGGAAAGTATCGAGGTCTACTTCAAAGGTTGTACCGGCGGGACGTTTGCGTAGAAGCCAGTTGTAGAGGGTGGCGGCGCAGCGACTTACTTGGTTGAGGAGGTAGTCACTGTCGGCGGTAATCATGGCAAAGGCAGTCATTTTTTTTATTCTCCAGATGGGGGGGTTGGAGAATCAGCAAAAAAGCTGCTAGAATGTACCCATCAAGAACCGGTGCAAAAAGTTCTTTGTTGGGTTGGTGGGAGCAGATTTTCGCCGACCCTCATCTTTTTTAAATTTCTCTAATTCTACAGGATCTTCTCCAGGAAAAGAAAAGGCGCTCGCCCAAGATCAGCACAGGCCAGCTTAATATTGATGGGCTAGCGCGATGAAAAGCAAAGTATCCTGGAAGTATTTAGCCGAAGTCATAGATCAGCCATAATTTAACAAAAGTACACAAAAACTCCAGCAGGCTAGGTGGGTAACTTGTACTTTTGAAGTAATGGTCCCACCGCGATCGCCTTTTATGTCTCTAAACTTAGAGCAAACTCCTAAAAACTATTCATTCACACCTACATTGCTAGGCGCTAA
Organism: Picosynechococcus sp. PCC 73109; assembly: GCF_001521855.1. Taxonomy (NCBI): domain Bacteria; kingdom Bacillati; phylum Cyanobacteriota; class Cyanophyceae; order Chroococcales; family Geminocystaceae; genus Picosynechococcus; species Picosynechococcus sp. PCC 73109. The sequence goes on along the minus strand of NZ_CP014003.1, from coordinate 78,210 downwards.
CTCCAGAGCAGGTATTCGCTTGGTAAATGCGTTGCAGACTTGATTTGGTTAGGGCAGGGACAAGGCGATCGCAAGCCAGACGCGCCCCAGAGATATTGCGGGCGGTGGGGCCAAGTTGCAGGGCGGCCAATCCTCCCATGAGGAACAGATCACAGCCTTGCCAGCGTAAATATTCATCCAAAATAGGGAGACCGTTCAAGATTGGTTGGCGATAGCGATCCATCACCTTGGTGAGTAGGGGTTCGGCCATGACATCAAAGCGACTCCCCGTTGCTAACCAGAGGCGATCGCCCTGGAAAATTTCTCCATTGTCACAGTGCAACTGCCAGTGATTCCCTTGCCAATGGGCGGCTTGGATTTGGTAATTGGGCTTGAGGGTAACTTTGTCCTGGCGTTCGGCGCGGCGGAGCTGGGTCATTACTGCTGGCGTGAGGGAACCACCATTGCGGGCTTTCAGAATCATTTGGTGGCGTTTTTGCCAATCGGTTTCAGCGGCAAATCCCTTGAGATATTTCGGCCCTAACCAACCTGCATCGGCATCAAAAAGTTTCTCTTGGAAAGGGCGACGGGCAACGATCGTAACCTGGGCTTGGCGGGCGATCGCCCCCAATGCGAGATGGCCTGTGGAGAGACCACCACCAACAATGACAATTTTTTCACCCTGAAGATGTAACTTCCGTAAATCAACGCGATCACTGTGGCAAAGACGATCAGATGGATAGCTAGCTTCGATCTGTTCCAGCCAATCTGGTAGCTGTCGTTGGGTTTGATTCGTCGCTAGAATGACCTGCTCGGCTTGCCACTGTTGGCCATTATGTAGGGTTAAACAAAATTTGCGTTGACCTCTCTGGGGAGGGATTAACTCTGTAACTGCTGCGGCGATTAGTCCTTGCTCTAACTGAAATTCGGCGATCGCCTCTCGGCAAAAATCTTCAAAAAGTTGGGTGCTGGGTAAATCATAGGGCGGAAAAAGTTCATTGGGGCGTCCCTCAGCAAACCTGCGCAGGGCAAAGGGATCTGGGTAGGGATGATGTACCGCCGGCGATCGCAAATGGGGAATCTCCTGGGCCGCAAACTGGTGAGACCAGCGGGCCAACCAACAACCATGGGGATCAAAAACAACAATTCGCTTACGCCACTGGGGACGTTTTTTTAAAAGATGAAGCACCAAGGTCAGGGCCTGGACGCCTGCGCCAATAATTGCAATGTCACACTGCTGCATCGCCTTGACGGAAATTCTTGGGGGGATAGACATTTTCACGACTTTAAATAAAAATGATAATTATTATCAAAATATCGATAATAACAAATCACTGAACCAAGCGCTGGCTTGTCCGCTAGCAGGAAGAAAACATAATGATCGATTGGACAAAAACAGCTATCGTGGCGATCGCCGGTCTGGCGGGCTCCGGAAAAACCCAGTGGCTCCGGCAGCAATTCCAGGGGAAAACGGTGCCTGTTACTTATTTCGCACCGCGGACGGTGGACTGTGCCATTGATCGCCATTGTCTCGCCCTTGAGTTTCCCCATTGGCAGTTTTTAGAAGAAGGGCAGGAAATTGAACTGATCCGCGCTGTAGAACAGGGGGCGATCGCCATCTTAGAGCTTGGTTTTTATGTGGCCCTAGCGTCTGGGGAAGAATTGCTAAAAGCATTGGAAGAGGCTGGTTTTCCCTGTCAGCGATTGGCCTTTGTCTCCGAGCAGATCACCAGTTCCCCTTGGCATGATTGGGCCGATCAATTGATTGAAGTACCCCTACCGCTGCCGACGAATGAAATTCAGGTGTGGCGATCGCCCCTGAGGGGTCAGGTCTTTGATCCGGCGAGCCTCAATATTTTTTGGGATGAACTCACCGCCGGGGCCTATGGCCAGATCCAGCGGGCCAAGGGCATTGTCGAAATCATTGATGGCAGAGCTTTTTATCTCGACTATGTGGCAGGGATGGCGGACAGCTTCTACCGTGAGCTTCCCTGTGAACTTTGGCTGGAAGGTAGACCCGAACGATTCAGCGGCCTAGAAGTAGTCGGTACTCAACTCGATGGGCGACAAATGGCCGCTACCATCCCAGATTGCTGTCTTAACGATGAATTACTGGCTTATTACCAAGGGCAAATACGGCGACAACGGCAGCAACCTGACTCAAAACAACAGTATGCCTATACCTAAAATTAAACGCCTAATTCATTTAGCCTGCTAAAACGTCTAACAAAATCAATAAAATCTTCTCAAAATTATGAAAATTGCCGTTATTTCCTGTATTCATGGAAATTATGAAGCCTTAACGACGGTGCTCAAGGACATTGACAGCCAAAATGTAGACCAGATTTATTGTTTAGGGGATTTGGTCGGCTATGGCCCCTATCCCAATGAAGTGGTGACCCTCGTGCGATCGCTGGATATTCCCACTGTCCAAGGCTGCTGGGATGAAGATATTGTCGATGGTTTAAATGCCTGCGAATGCAGTTATCCATCATTGCTCGCAGAAAAACGGGGTAAAGTTGCCCACCAATGGACAGACCAAGAAATTCACCCCGAAACCCGCACCTATCTAGCCCAGTTACCAAAAGTGCTCAAGCAGGATCAACTGGCTTTTACCCACGGCAGTCCCCAAAGTCAGCATGAATATTTACTGCCAGAACTAGATGGTTTCCTCGCCCTAGAGCGGGTTTTGAGCACGGGGACAGATATTCTGTTTTGTGGCCATACCCATGTACCCTATGTGCGCACCCTTGAGCAGTATTCTCTGAAATTTTCTGTCCGCACCAATTCCGGGAAGGCGATCGCCCCAGAGCAGGAATTTACCGCCCCTGTTAAACGGATTGTTAATGCTGGGTCTGTCGGTGAGCCGCGCCATGGCCGCCCCCACGCCACCTATGTCATTTACGATGGCGATCGCGATCAGGTGGCATTACGGGAAGTGGAATATGACTATCACAAAACCTGTGGGGCGATTATCGAAAAAGGGTTGCCACCGATTTTTGCCTGGCGCTTAGCTCAGGGGATGGAATTCGCCGAACGGGCCGACGATCCAAGCCACCTTTGCGAACGGGGAGTATAACGATGATGCAGTGGGCAATTTTAAGCGGTATCGAAGGGAATTTAGCGGCCTATGAAGCGGTAATCCAAGATATTCGGCGACAAATCCCCAAGGTCACAGAGCTATATATTCTAGGTGATCTAATTGACGGAACCCCGGCAGGTAATGCCGTTGTAGAGCGCATCCGCCACCCGAAACAAGGCGAACTGATGCCCCAGGTCTGTAAGGGTGCTTGGGAAGAACAATGTCTAATCGTGCGGGGTTTAGCAGCAGAACCCGAAGAAAATCCTTTTCTCGCAGAAAAAGGTGGTGCCATGCTCAAACGACTCTGGGATCATGTTCCCTTAGAAACGGTGCAATGGTTTAGACAACTCCACTTCGGCTTTGCAGAATTAGACTGTCTTTTGCTTCACGGCAGTAGCCTGACGGTGTTTGAAGCCCTCACACCGGACATTTCTCCTTTGGTTTTACTAGATCGTCTTTCCCGCACGGGGAGCAATCGCCTTTTTTGCGGTCGATCGGGCCAAACCTTCCAATATCAGGTGAGCACCGGAAAATTAGCCGCCACAGTCACTACCCTTGACCAGACAGCTGTCAATCAGGATTACACCATCGGTGACACGGCTGGCCCTGCTGCCCGTTTGATCGTTGGTGTTGGCAGTGTGGGCCGAGTCCCAAAACAAGCCACCTACACCCTCTACAATCCCAATACAGACCAAGTGACCTTTCGGACAGTGCGCTATGGCACCGTGGGATTTGGTTAATTTTTTCGTTCAAAAAAAGCAGAATTTCCCCCTAAACCACCAAAAAAAGGTAATTTAGGGGGATTTTTTTAGATTTCCAAAGGAATTAATATTTTCTAATGGAACGAAGGACGATGGCGGATCAACTCCATAAACTCTTGGCGAGTGGCGTCATTGTCGGCAAATATGCCCTGCATTGAACTGGTTACTGTCCAAGAGCCTGGTTTCTCGACCCCACGCATCACCATGCACATGTGGGTTGCCTCAACCACAACAGCGACTCCCTGGGGTTGTAATAATCCATGGAGGGCATCGGCAATTTGTTGGGTTAAGCGTTCTTGTACCTGCAAACGTCGGGCGTACATTTCACAAATACGGGCAATTTTAGAGAGGCCGATCACCTTACCATTTGGAATGTAGGCCACATGGGCGCGGCCTAAAATCGGCAGAATATGGTGTTCGCAGGAACTAAATAGATCAATATCCCGCACTAAGACCATTTCATTGGTATTTTCATGGAACACGGCCCCATTGAGGAGTTCATCAAGGGATTGGTGGTAGCCAGATGTTAGAAATTTGAGGGCTTTGACCACTCGTTTTGGCGTATCGCGCAATCCTTCGCGGTCTGGATCTTCACCTAATCCGAGTAATAGGGTGCGCACGGCTGCCTGCATCTCGGCTTCTGAAACTGGTGGTTTGATTTCAGTATTAATGGTTTGTTGGCGAATATCGGTCAAAGAAATGGGTAAGTCCATGGGATCAAGTTTTATCAATTAGTGGTTTGTTGGTTGTCGGAGGGCGATCGCCCGGCAAATTTGATGCGGCAACGCGCCGAAGGATGACTGACTGGTTTTAGATGTAAGGAAGATCAGCGAATTACATTTGCTGTAAAGCTATAGCCGCTTCCTTAGCGAAATAGGTCAAAATCAGGTCAGCCCCGGCCCGTTTCATGCTGGTCAAGGTTTCTAAGATGACGGTTTGTTCATCCAGCCAACCCCGTTTGGCTGCTGCTTTGACCATGGCATATTCCCCACTGACGTTGTAGGCGGCGACGGGTAAATTTGTCTGTTGTTTGATGCGACAGATAATATCCAAATAAGCTAAGGCTGGTTTAACCATCACGATGTCAGCCCCTTCGAGAATGTCTAATTCCACTTCTTTGAGGGCCTCTTGACCATTGGCCGGGTCCATTTGGTAGGTTTTTTTGTCACCAAACTGAGGGGCCGAATCCAAGGCATCTCGAAATGGCCCATAGTAAGCGGATGCATATTTAGCGGAATAGGCGAGAATCCCTACATTAATCCAGCCTGCGGCATCGAGGGCGCGGCGAATCGCTCCTACGCGACCATCCATCATGTCTGATGGTGCCACAAAATCAGCGCCTGCTTCTGCGTGCATGAGGGCTTGTTTGACCAGGACAGCGACTGTTTCGTCATTGAGGATTTCTCCGTCTTCGACAATACCGTCGTGACCTTCACTGCTATAGGGATCGAGGGCTACATCTGTGATAACGACCATATTGGGCAGGGCTTCTTTAACCGCCCGTACAGCCTTGGGAATTAACCCGGCAGGATTATAGCTTTCGGTACCTATATTGTCTTTTTGGTAATCAGGGATCAACGGAAAAAGGGCGATCGCCCCAATGCCAAGGTCATGAGCTACCGCCACTTCAGCTAATAGCAAATCCAAAGAGTAACGAAAACAGCCAAGCATCGAAGGGATTTCCGCTTTTTGTCCTTCACCCTCCATGACAAATAGAGGATAAATAAAATCATTCACCGTCAAAGCCGTTTCATGCACCATGCGGCGTAAAGCAGCTGTCCGTCGCAGTCGACGGGGCCGATATGTTGCTATTTCAGCAGGAGTCGTAGCATCAGTGGTTTTAGCAGGGGTTGTGGCTTTAGTAGAAATATTTACAACAGTGGCTAAGGGAGACTCTGGGCGAGGTGGGGGTATCGACATAACAAAAAATGATAATCATTCTCGAATATTCTACACTGCGGTTCAAGCATTTGGACGTCGACTTATTTTGCAGAGAGCTGTTCACTCTTCCTAGTATTTGCTTGGAATAATGCTGGCAAAGCCCCCCTTGCTCCCTCAGGCTAGGAAAATCTCCTAAATGCTAAGTCAATGGAATCTCGTCCCCCACATGAAGAGATTTAGGGTAGCGACTCAATAGCATTTGATGTCGTTCAGGTATCCTCTTAGATTTAATGGAATATTCCTTCTGAATTAGTGCTATTCCTAGAGCTTGCTGAAATATTGGCCAATTAATTAAAACTCAGGTATCGGGAGATTCTTAATTGGCTTATTAATATCTCTGAAAAAAAGAGAGGTATATAGTTGGGATTTAGATGCAAAAAAATATTAATTTTGAGCGATTCTGAAAACAGCGTCTGGATCGACTAAAAATCTTGAATTTTGTTCCCGTAAAATAAATCCAAAAATTGGAAACAATTGATAGCCAATCTAGTCAAATACTCTAACACAATCTGCAATACCTCTTCAAAGAAGAAAGCATGAATACACCATCATCAGTTAATAAATAGCTGCGTCAAATCTTTTGGCAAACTTTTGACTTTCTTGAAATCTAGAACTTTAAATCTAGAAAAACGAATTGGAAACTGCATCATTAATGGGGTAATTGAAATGAAGTTAGAACACGCTTTTTTAGGTCTATTAGCTGCTTCGGGTATAGTCACTGCGAATGTTCAAGCCGTCAAGGCAGAAGAAGGGTTTGCCTTTAAACGTGTACCAGTCATTGTAAATGGTAGTGGCTGTCCTCCTGGCAGTGCTTTTGGGATTGTGAATGGGAATTCGGTTTCAATTATTTTTAGTGAAATGTATACCGAAGCGGCCCGACGGGAATTTAAACGAGCTTCTTGCAACATTCGTATGAAGCTTGATGTTCCTAGCGGTTACACAGTACAACCGGTGAATCTCCGCTATTTAGGTTATGCCAATATTCCTAATGTATCGGGGGCACGTAGTACGCTGAATACTTTTGCGAGTTTCGGTGCAAGTGGCGGGTGGGTTGACCGCAGCAACTTTGGCCCAGGCTTTCAAAGCGATTTTGAACGTAATGTCGATATTGCCCTTTCAGCAGTTAATGCTTGCACTCGACCGGTTACAACAAACTTTGGTATTAACACTAACATTAGCGCTTGGGGACCCCGTTCCGGTGATGAAGTTACTTCTATGGGTATTGATACGGTGGATGTGACTTTAGAGGATGTCATTTACCGTATTGAGTTTGGCTTTATTCCTTGTTCTTAAGTAACATCTGGCTTTTGTTGTGCTAGTGCTTTTTGCTTACGCAATTAGGTGAAACCTAAAAGGTAATGATGGGTTTGTTGCGGTCTATCTCAATACACCATCAAAAATGTGGACATAGCCACTTAGTTTTCTCCAGGTGTGTATTTAATCACATTGAACTGCTGTGGAATTTTATCCATCACTAAAATTCATCATTACCCCTTTAGTACTACCCAAATGTTCTTTACCCCGCGATGGTAGATTTCATTGAGCACTGATAACCAGAATTTGGCTCCCTCGCCCCCGGTAGCATTGCCTCAGAACCTCTGCGAATCTTCTACTCTGATTTTGCTACCGTTTCCTCACTTCTTTCAATGGATAAAGTCGAGCTAAGAGAACTGTGTCGTTGAAATGACCCAGCCATAGGTTACAACTACCAACAGGATTAACCCGTAAACGAATTCCTTTTGCTGACTAAACCACCCCTGCAGCATATTCTTGAAATTGTGTAGGCTGCGGCGTCGCTCATTTCCTAATTCTCGTATTAGTCTGGTCACCTCTGCATTAACTTCTTGTAATGAAATTTCACCCTGTTGATACCTTGCTTCCAGGGCGTTTAGCTTGCGCCAGTATTCTTGGGTGGCATTGAGGAGGTCAGGAAACATGAGTACGTAAACCAGTAGCTATCAGTAAAGGCGATCGCCGTGAATATTGAGTAAGTTTTAGTCTTCGCGGCGAAGATTGTCATCCTCGATTTTTTATGGGGCACTGACGCTATCACCTTGATTGCATTGTAACGTAATGTTAATTTTTTTTGCGCTATGACTTGACAATCTGGCAAGTGTACAAATTTCGCAAGCATAAATAAAAAGAAAACATGAAGAGACCGCCAAACCTACAATAAATAGTTGCTCCTGCCAAAACAGGCTTCGTAAGGATTCACTGCAACCTTTTCAAAGACTGGGCCTTGATGACCAATGGCAGTCAGGTCACTTAACAGCTTGGGCACATTATCAGAAATATTGTCTGGTCAAAAATTGCAAGATTGTTTCCCTCAGCAATCTCATAATCAATTGCTCTGAGATCACTAAGATCTAGATTTTCGAGTAAAAACACGAAATAGTCGCTGTAGCGCAACTCCCAGAACCCCAACAACAATCGCTATTGCCAGGAACGGCACAAATAGTGCCAGTAAAGATAAAACTCCAGCACTAAGAGCCTCGACCGTTGACACCACTGGATTAGCAATGCCGCCAGTAGCCGTAGTTGAAGCGCCTCGCGTTACCGCCGTAAAAGTTTCAATGGTACCGGCAGTACTTCCACCTGCAAGAATTGCTAAAGTCCATTGGAGTAACGGTTCCAGTTCAGTTAGCTGCCCCAGGCTGGCAGAAGTTAAAAGAGTACCAACAGCGATCGCCAAAGGAATCTCAATCCCATCTAATAAATTGTCAACAACAGGAATGTAGTAAGCAAGTATTTCAACGATCGTCGCTATTCCAAAAGCAAAAAAGGCTGGGTAAGTTCCCAACCAGACAAAATCTTCACCGAGGGATAGATCGCCGAAGATCGCCATCCCACTGAGTATTAGCGGGGGAATGAAAATACGAAAGCCAGCAGCAGCACTGAGAGTAACGCCAATACAAAGAGCTAAAATAATATCCATGGGTAGCGAGAGCTGCGGAACACCCTTATTGTGAACGACCTAATGCCCATTACAGAGTCATGAAGTGCAGATTTTTTGATACAGCAGGATTTGAAGTTGGATCGAAAAAAATAAGTACTACTTTTTTAGGACTTCAGCAAAGGCGAAGCTTGGTGCAGCAAGAACCAACATTGTAGATGGTAGATCATGGATTCTCTCTTCAATGGAGGCATAGTAATCACAAAAATTCTCGTTCGGTTCTGCGATACCGAGGATGACTTGATCTGCATTACGCGAAGACTCAGACAAAATCTCATCAAATGATCGACCTTCTGCCACCAAGATACAAATCTCTGCATCAATGCGAAGCGTTTGCACCAGGACATTAATATTTTGTTTGGCAGTTGCTGCGGCTGATTGATCCGGCACCACTAGCTTCAAATAAATTTGAGCGCTACGCCATTCCATACTGTCCCGTAGTAGCTCTGCCAAGATCATCATGAGTGCACCATTAGCGTGCAAACCTCCCCACCAAACATCAATTTGATGATGCTGCTTACTTTCGGGCTGAGATTTCTCTCGATAGATAATCACATTACGCTCAGCGCGATGCAGTGCATGGATAAGCTGACAATAGCTACTGCGATTTTCGGGGGTTTCATTATTACCAAGGAGGACTGTATCAGGCACGATGGGGCCAAGGCCATAAATTTCAACAAGCCGCTCAACGCCCACAAATGGATCTTGGGCGGTCAAGACCCTGACCAATGCTTGTATATTTCGCTCTTGCAGATAATCATTAATGCTCTTTTCCATTTGCTGCTGTTGGCGGATACTGCGAGAATCCATCGGCAAAATACTTGCAATGGTAAACAGGCCCCGATTGCGATTTAACCCATCTGCTAATTCGATTAATCCCCAACGCCGCGTTGGTGCACCAGAAAGAACTAACATATGGGGCCGCCATGTTCTCGGATCGGGGTGATGACCCAGTTGAAATAAGCTTGTCCTCAACAGCATCATCCAAATACCGCGACGGGCATCTCCCCAAGTACTCTTTAACTCCCGTCGCTGAATCCACAAAAAGATCATCGCAACAATTAACCCAGCAACGATGGTCGCCACTGGATTAATTAAAAACATAACCGCTAAACATCCGAGAGCCCCAAGCAGTGAGAAAGACCAATGTACTGCAAATAAAGGGCGAAAAGAGGGACTATCAAGAAATCCTTCAACGCCAGCGGCAATGTTGAGTACTAGGTAGGTTGTGAGAAAAAACATACTCAGCACTGGTGCGATTAAGTTTAAATCACCCACCATGACTGCTACTGTGACGATCCCTAAGGTGATCGCCGTGCCGATGCGTGGTTCGTTATTAGGACCACTGCCTTTGCCTAGGAAGCTTAGCCATCGCGGTAAGACGCGGTCCCTTGCCAACGCTTGCAAAATCCGGGGGGCCCCTAAAATGCTACCGATAGCACTCGATAATGTCGCTCCCCAAATGCCTAACAGAATTGATGGCCCCCAAAAGGCAATCTGCTGCATGATGAGCGGGTTATTAACTAGCGTACTGGCATCGGCTCGAGTGGCAAGAAAAAAAGGCAGAGCCATATAGATCAAATAACCAACACCGACGGCTGCCAATGTACCTGTAGGAATTGCCTTTGTTGGTTCTTTGAGATCGCCGGACATATTAACCCCGGCCATAATTCCGGTCACGGCTGGGAAAAAGACGGCAAAAACTGTCCAGAAAGATTCGCCACCATCTGTACCCCAGGGTTCTAGCTGAGTTGCTTCCAGTGGTGAACCGAAAGCTAGGGAAACAAGCGATAAGGCGATGATCGCCATGATGAAGTACTGGGCTTTGATGGCAATTTCGGCTGAGGTAATTGCTAATACTGCCACAAGAATGGTGACAATTAGGGCAATGTAAGTCTGGTTGAAGCGGCCAAAGGCATTGACAACGCTTTCGGCAAATCCAATGGTATAGAGTGCAACTGACAAAGCCTGGGCAAAGTAGAGGGGAATCCCTACGGCTCCTCCGGTCTCGATGCCTAGGGAGCGGCTAATCATAAAATAAGCGCCACCAGTTCGCACGACCCGATCAGTGGCGATCGCACAAATTGATAACGTCGTCAGAAAGGTAATGCTCACAGCCATCGTGACAATAAGCCATGTGCCAAAAAGGCCGACATTGCCAACCACCCAACCAAAGCGGAGGTACATAATCACCCCCAAAATAGTCAGCAGCGAAGGGGTAAAGACCCCACCGAACATACCTAGCCCTGCTTTGTCTGCTGGCGTCGTAACAGCGGTAGAGCTAGTTTTTAAAGGCATTTTAAAAAAGTTGATGAGTGTTGTTACTGGTAAAAATATACTGACTTTCAGCAATCCAAAATATGGATGAGGCTAAACGGCATTGTCAACTTAAGCCGCTTGACAAACACAAGCTCTAAAAAGCTTTCTACATGGAAAGTCCAGCAAAAACAGGAGAAAACATTTTAGGGAAGCTATCCATATCCTAAAGGATACTGTGAACAATAACTATTTTCCCCACCATGGCTTGAAGACTGGCCTACGTCAAGCTTTCCCCTAGCCCCATCAAAGCTCTTTCACGACCTCCAGACAATTTTTCCTAGCACTCTATGCTGGGTGATTAGCATCAAACTGCTTCTCTTTACAGAGGTTGATTGGGGAGCAACTTGTTACGGTAAAGGAACGACTATTAGCCTGTAAGTGATTTGGGAGTTTATGCCGACTAATCCCTTCGATTCCAAAGCCCGCCAAAAAGATCTCCACGATTTCATTGAAACCCTCACTGCTAATACAGGGCAAAATCTGGCGGCGATCGCCAACAATCCTATTTTTAAAACAATTCAGAAAATTTTTGGTTTTGGTTGGCTAGCAGCAATTGTCGGAGATGTGGATGTAGCAATGGCTCAGGCTGAGATTCAGCGGTTAAAACAGGCTTATCCCAATGAAAATCCAACCCAACTAACCCAGCGAGTTATCCAAGCAAAAAGTCTAGAAGCTGCCAAATTAGGGTTTGTGGCCAATCTTTTACCCCCTTTGGCCCTGGCATTATTCGGCTGGGAGTTGGCAAGTATGACAAGACTCCAGGCGGAGATGGTTTATCAAATTTCTGGCCTCCATGGGCTGAATCTCCAGGATCCCCGTCGCCGGGCAGAAATTCTGGCAATTTTTGGCTTGTCCCTCGGCGGCAATGGTCTCAAAACAGACCTAAGTTTCCTCGAAATGATTCCCCTGGTGGGTACAGTGGTCGGGGTTTCGAGCAACAGTCTGATGATGTATTCCCTAGGGTTAGCGGCCGACCAGTTTTATCGGTTTAAACAGGACGCACAAAAATATTGATAACAATTTCTAACTTCTGCGTCCTGCCTCAAACTTCTCGTGTTTTCCTACAGGGTTACTGGTTGCCATAGGCCGGTGGCAGCAACCTCGCTAGCATAATCAGCAAAATCCTTGGGTGAACGTCCTAAGGCACGCTGAATGCCATCGGTGAGATAGGCATTGCGGCCATCAAGCACAGTGTTAAAAAGATAGTCCAGCATCCAAACCACTTCTTTGGGGGCGCCAGATTCCTTGATACCAGCCACAAAAGCATCGTGGGGAACTGGCACATAGGTAATCTCACAGCCGCTGGCATTTGACAACTCAGCCGCAATATCAGCAAAGGTCATTAAGCGAGGGCCAGTGACTTCGTAAACTTCTCCGGCATGTCCTGGTTCTGTCAGGGCAGCAACAGCAACCTCGGCAATATCATCGACATCTACAAAAGGCTCAGAAATATCACCCGCTGGGAGAGTGATTTGTCCAGCCGTGACCATTTCGAGGAACGCACCCTCTGAGAAATTTTGATTAAACCAACTGGCTCGGATGATTGTCCAATCAAGACCACTCTTCTGCACAATCTGTTCACAGGCTTGGGCTTCGATTTCGCCTCGACCCGACAGGAGTACCAAGCGTTTAACACCATGACCTTTAGCGCGATCAACAAAAGCCTGAATAGCATCCGTCGCTCCCGGCATGGCTAGATCTGGCGCATAGTTGATGTAAACCGCTGCTACATTTTTAAGACAGGCATCCCAGCTAGTTTCATGGTGCCAATCGAAGGCTGGTGTGGCTGAGCGTGAACCGATCCGGGTCGGTATGCCCTTTGCTTCTAGCGCAGTAACAATCCGTCGTCCTGTCTTGCCGGTGCCACCGAGGACAAGGGTTAATCCGTTTGAATTATAAGCTTGATGTTGAATAGTGTTCATGGTTTGCTTCCCTTTGTTGGGTGAACTGTAAGCCCACTATAAAAAGTCCAACTAGGGAATTTCTTGACAGTTGCTGCCGAAATTTTGACTGAGTGCGCCAAGTTCGGCTTAATTTGGTTTGGTCTGGAGATTAAGACGGAAAGAACGTGGTGTCTGTCCAGCCCAGCGCTTAAAAGCTCGTGTAAAAGCACTTTGCTCAGAAAAGCCCGTCATGAAAGCGACTTCTGCTAGAGAATAATCAGTCTGCTGTAAAAGCCGTTCTGCTAACTGACGCCGTGACTCATCTACCAGCGTTTGGTAGGAGTAACCTAGCTCTGAGAGTCGGCGTTGTAAGGTGCGTCCGCTTATGGTGAAGTGCTCGGCAACATCAGAGATCGTTGGCACACCTTCACTCAGGCATCGAGAAACGTAAATACGCACCTGGTGTTCGAGGGAATGGGGGTCTGCTAATTTAGAGAGTTCAGTCTCAAGATGGGTATCAAAAAATTGGGAAATACTTTTGTCGCCAAGCTGGTTGGGGGTTCGCAACGACTCATTGGAAACTAATAATGCGTCTCGGTCGGCATCAAAGTGCATTGGACAGCCAAAATAGGCTTGATGTTTTCTGATGCGTTTAGGGGCTTGGTGCTTGAAGTAAACGGCTAGCGGTGTGAAGGGCTTGGTAGAGACTTGCCGGCTAATTGAGACGATACTGGCAATTGTCGCTTCATTGGAAAGTCGCATCCCCAGGCGGCGATCGCCTATTCGCTGTAAGTGTATAAATGCTCCTTGGTCTATTCGCTCAACTGTATAGGTCGAAACGCTCGTCAGCACGCGGGCATAACGTTCTGCCCGTTCATAGGAGCCGCCCAGATTTGTGGCTGACTTCCAAGCCAGGCCAAAAGCACCATAATCATCACAACGCATTGCTGCCCCCGCTCGCAGTGGCAAAGTTGTACCATTATTTTCGGTTATGGCAATCTTTTCTAGAAAGGAATAGTAATCCGTATCAGAAACCATCTGGGAGGGATCAGCGGCGCTATCTGGATCAATACCGAGGGATTTCAAGAGGTCATCTTTGTCGAGGGCATCTTCAACGACTCCGACAACTTTTCTAACGAACAATGAGGTAATCTGTCCCATTCAAAAAATGTATTTTTTTATAGCAAACCAACACTCTCTGTCTTTTCTTGCCACTGTTTTGGATTCACTCCCTTAATCAGCAACCACAGACATAGGGAGAGTTCTGAAATAATCGTCACCAGATAAATTGGCGCGATAGCTTCGACGAAGTCCGGAAACAAAAACCGTGTATAACTCCCAATCAGATAAGTGATGCCCGCAGCCATGACTAAGTATCCAAGCACCCTGGGCATATATAGCGACTTGGCAATTAAGTAACCGAGAACGAGACAATGAACCCCAAACAGAATCAGGCCGAGATCATACCCATAGCTGTGCAGATCAAGAAATAGCGATGAAAGTGAGTTGAGTTGAGCGACATCGAATGCCGCAGTATAATTTGAACCTTTCAAAAGAAGTATGGCTGCGTAATAGTTGAGGAGACTAAGGGCAATTACTGCTGTCTGGGTCACTCGGAAACATAGGGCAATCAGAGCAAGTATTTTATTAATTGGCCGCAGAAGTACAAACAGTAATACAGCCACGGCCACATCACTCAGGCACATGATTGAGTCGGCTAGAAATCCAACCCGGAAAAGCGGCTCTGCTGCCATAATGTTGCTGGCAGTCGTCGCTGCATCTCCTGGAGCAATAAGTGGCGATCGCACAAATATTTCGCTAAAAAGTCCGAGAACGATGATGATCAGATACAACACCCCTACTGCCCGCGCGTAGATTTGTGGCGACGTCTTAAATGTTTGGTCTGCCATGACATATTTCCTCTTCGTGGGCTTTACTTTTTGGTTTTTATGGTTGAACTAGGGGGTACGCCGCACCTGCCACACAACAAACCAGGCTTATCAGGATATTACCGCAGACTTTCGTGATGCAACATGGCGATCGCCTCATCGGTAAATCACTTCCTCGCTATCTTCTCAGAGATTTTTGTATCTAATATGTCTGACACTTTGAATATCGATTAAGTATGGTGGGATTTATGTGTTGCACTGTACATTTCTCAATTTTGTAGCCGCTGCTATTTGTTGACGTATTCCTGGATTAACGCCGGATATTCCTCTGGAAGTGGGAGCTTTTTAAAACTACGCTTTGCACCTGTCGTAGCCCACTCTAGCTTCTCATCCGTATAGGTTTCCATAAATGGCTTGTAGTTTTGAGGGTGATCTAGCATCGTGGAGCGGACATTGACAAAATCATCCAAACCTTCAGGCCGTGTAAATAGCCAACTCATGCAATATCCGCAAAAGTAATGACGCGTGTTCCCATGCAGTCCACCAATAACAGGTACACCAGAGGTGACTGAAAAGGTAGCGCTCGGAAATAATGCACTCAGGCTAAACGCACTTGCAGTCATTTTCTGACACCCCACACAATGACAAGCCATTGTAATCAATGGTTCTGACGTAACCTCAAATTTCACCTGTCCACAACGGCATTGACCTGTCACCTTACGAACTGCGGTATCCACAATAATTTTTCTCCAGATTTTCTTTACTTAAGAGTCGTCTAAAAAAATAGAGACTCCATCTTTAACAATACGACAGTACTTAAGAAGTAATAATGAATTGTAATGAATGATAGATGAGAGGATTTTTACCCTCTATCGTTAGGAGATGAGTCCCAGGGATGTGTAGAGACGAGAGTTAGTTTAAATTCAGACCGCAATGACTACAGAATTTTGCACCAGGGCGGGCTAGATGGCCACATTTCGGACAAGCTGAAGGATGCTCAATAGGTGCAGCAGCCACCGCAACAACGGCACCACAATGGGGACAAAAATGACTGTTTTGGGATAAAAGATGATGACATTGGGCACAGCGTCGATTCACGCTCGTCGGGGGAATGGGATGGTTAGGGGCGATCGCCGCTGGAACTTTTTGATCAACAGATTGAGTTCGCGTCATTGTCGCCAATTCCTCCAAGGGTAAGGGGCCATCCTCAACGGTGACATGACGACGCACAAGGCCACAGCTTGGGCACCGGGGCAGATCTTCAAACCAGCGGCTACGGCATTGGGGACATTGGGGCAGTTGTTCTGTGAGCGGGGGAAAGATCAGATCCCTTGAACCATCGGTATTTGTACGCCAATAACCCCGGTGCAGAAAATAATTTAACAAAGCTTTCCCTTGGTCGGGCCGCAGACTGAGTTCTACAGCGATCAAAAAAGCACCAATGGCCTGAAACTGATAATCCCGAATTAAAGTTGCAACACTATAGCCACCTGGTAAAGGCTTAAATAAGCTAGCGGGTTGTTGCTGGGAAAAATCTGGAGGCGGTGAACCTGCTTTTACATAAGCCAAGAGATCCTGGGCTAAACCCGGTACCTGGGCCATGCGTTGGGTTGCATTCCAGAGTAACGACGTTGGTTGATAGCCTAAATTGGCGATCGCCGTTGCTAAGGGTAATAACGGATGTTCTTGTGGCGTTACCATACCTCTCGCCCCCAATCATCTTTAACTTTTAAAGCACCGGATTTAACAAGGTTATAAATTTGCTGCCGTTGCTGGGGATTTGCCTTACTGACAAAATCCATGAGCGTTTTCTCCCGTACCCAGGATTTTGGTGGTTGATTTTTTGGTGCTTGTTCTGCGCCCTCCTTCAGTTGATCCCAGACATCTTTAATGCTGGCTAACTCTTTCTTGTAGGCTTCTTTACTCAGGGCATTGCCTAAACGGTTACCAAAGGATTCGGCGTCATTTTCATTATATTGACCCGCATAAATCACTGGATCGGTGTCTGAGCCTGTATATTTTTGGGCATTAGTCGTTGCGGCGTGGCGGGCTGTGGGATTTTCCATGGGGTTATTCGGATCCCATTGTTGAGCGTGCTTCACTTCGTGGCCGATGGTGGCGATCGCCTGTTGAGGATTTTTATACATGTATGAGTCAGTGTTAAACACAACTCGCCCTGTATTTGGATCGAAGTGGGCATGAACCATATTGCCATTAGCATCCTTTAGGCCAGAACCGAAATCGACCTGTACCGGCCCTACTCCCAATTTATGGCCACATAAATTCGCAATGTATTGTAGGGTTTGCTGTTTGTCCGCATCAGAAAGCTGGTTCCAGCCCGATCTTGTCAATGGGCGGATCTCAGAATCACCCGTTAACGCCTCAAGACTATCAATGATCAAAGCCGTATCAACAATACCTTCAACATATTGATCATGATCTGCGCTTGGAACTGGGGTACTAAAAATCGTCGCCCAATCATCCCCAGAATCTCCCGTAATTTGAGAAATCGGAATGACAAATAGCGGATTATCTTTAAGGGTGACAAATTTTCCATCGGGCGTTACGTCCCAATTATTGCGATACACTTCCCGCGACCCAATCCATTGATTTACCCGTGGATCGACAGGAACCCAACTATTAGGATTATAAAAAGGTGCATTTGGCATCCCAGGTTGCTTCGGTACGCCTGGCCCTTGGCCCGGTGAAGCTGGAAAATTTTGTCCAGGTGGGATGTTCACATTGCGAACGGGATCATTTCTCGTACCGCTTCCAGTAATGTTTTGTTGCCACGGTGGATTCTTCACGTCGGGATAGTCCCGGAAAGGATCTTCTTTTGTACCAGTGCCGTAGATGCCTTGTTTCCAGGGGGGATTATTGGCATCAGGGTAATCACGAAAAGGATCATCCGGCGTGCCAGTGCCATAGATAACTGTGGGAATTGAAGGCAAATTACCTAAAATCCAGCCTGTCCAGAAACCGCCCGCAGCAGGAAAACCGAGGGTCGCTGTTGTGATAACGCAGGGGCCACTGGCTAACCAGCGATCTAGGCTACCACCTGCTTCTTGCCAACCACAGTCATCGGCGAGGACAGGAATGCCATGGGCGGCGTAAAACCCTACCAAACTGAGCGATAGCAGTATTAAAGTCTGGGTCGATGGTGGTTGATTGCCCTTCAAAATAAGGACTAAGGCAATGGCGATCGCCCCGAGGAAAAGTAATTGGGGAATGCCGCCAAAAAACCAGAAGCAAATGGCCGCAATGAGATAGCCCACCATGAGGCCAGCTAAGAGGGTTTGTAACGTGACCTGGGACAAAGCTGGGGGAGATTGATGGCGAAATAGACGATGGGCATCTTGCCAACCCAACTGAGCCGCAAGGCGCAGGAGATGTTGGGGTTCACAAACGGCGGCCAGGGCAAACAGAGCAATTTGGATACTCACCAGCAGATTGCCCAAAAAGGTACTAAAGGCGATCGCCACCGCCAGACCCACCCAGGGGAAAGGACTTTGAAATTGACTCGCTTGTTGGCCAACATCCACGCAGATTTGCGGCAGTTGACCGATCCCCTGGAGATAGTTACCCAGGGTGCCTCGAAATAGGTGACCCACCAAAATGCCACTAAATAGCCAAAATAATGTGCCGGGTACAAGCTGATCCGAGATCACCAAGACGGAACCGAGCCAAGGATTTGTGGTCGGATTAAACCCTTCGTTCACACCAACCAATAGGAAAGTATGCACCAGCCACATCACACCACCGACGATAACCCCAACCACGATTTGGCGAGGTAATGCTTGCAGAAAAGCTTTTAAAAGCCAGCCCAGCAATTGCACCAGGGTTTTCGGTGCCTGTTGGCTTTGCCCATTAGAAGAAGCAGCCATGGTTATTGCTCCCCTAAATTGCGTAAATAGTGGGCATCGAGTCGCGTAATGCCGTTACGGGTACCGAGCCAGAGATTACCAAATCGATCCTGTACCATTGCCTTTACCTCCTGATCCGCCAGGCCATCGGCTTCCGTGAGAATGAGCCATCGTCCCTGGGAATCTAAGCGAGCTAAACCGTCATATTCAGAGCCAAACCACAGCACCCCGGTTTGATCTTGGTAGATGGAGCGGACTTTTTCTCCAGCAAGGCCATCTGCTTTAGTGAAAATTTGGGCGATCGCCCAACCAGTCGTGCGTCGTTCCAGGCGAGCGAGGCCACCACGATCAAAAAGACCCATGCCCACCCAGAGATGCCCTGTATCATCGCTAAATAGGCTTGTAATGTTATTATGGGCCAGCCCATTGGCCGTCGAAAAAAGTTGGCAGGATTTCTTAATACAGTGGCTTAACCCGCCTTTAGGAGCCACCGCCGAGCCAAACCACATTCCCCCCTCGGCATCTTGATGAATGACATTTACCATCCGATCCGGTAGTCCATCCGCCGGGGTTAAAAAGTGCCAATCCTTGTTTTCCTTGACCGCTGCTCCCTCCCAGGTGCCGATCCAAAGTTGACCCGCCCGATCCACATAGAGGGCATTAATTTGACCTTGAAAAAACGGCTTATCGGATTGATAGGGGTGGCACCCTTGGGCATCGACATAATTTAAACCGTTGCCATGGCCAATCCAGAGCACACCGTCGGGATCGATTGCTAGGGCACGGACGAATTGCAACGGGCGATCGCATTGGAGGGGTTCAACGGTATGGGGAGGTTGTAAAGCAATTTGAAAGACCCCTGCCTGACCCCCTGCCCAGAGATGATCACCTTGAATAACGAGGGCAGAAACTTCCTGGGGAGGACGAATAATTTCCCAGCCTGGTTGTTTGGGTTGTCCCTGCCAGCTTTGAAAGAGAGACAAAAGTTCCCAGATAAATAGGCCCAAGGTGCTGACAATTGCGCCAAAAAGCAGGTATTTCCAGAGTTTTAAGCTGTACGGTTCAGGATATTTCATCGGATTGCAGCTTTCCTTCCTTTAGCCAGAAAATTTGCTCACTGAGATATTGGGCTTCGGTCGGGTCATGGGTGACATAAAGGGCACAGGCGGCAGTTAGCTCAAGATATTCGCGGATGTAATGGAGCAGAGTCTGTTTAAGGGCAATATCCAGATTCGTCAGGGGTTCATCGAAAAGGACATAGGGGGGATGGGGCGCTAAAATCCTTGCCAAGGAAGCCCGTTTCGCCTCCCCCCCGGAAAGTTGGTAGGGATAGCGGTGGGCCAAGGGGGCGATCGCCAACCGTTCGAGGAGTTGTTGGATGCGTTGTTTTTTCACCGGGGCTGTGAGGTGGCCCAGACCAAAGGCAATATTTTGGGAGATGGTCATGTGGGGCCAGAGAATCGGCGTTTGAAAGACAAACCCAATGTGGCGTTGGTGGGGGGCAAGGATTTGCGTTGAAGAACTGACCACCTGACCGGCGAGGGAAATGGTACCGCCATCGGGTTGTTCAAGGCCAGCAATTAGGCGTAACAGGGTGGTTTTGCCGCTCCCGGATGGCCCTAAAATCGCCACGGTTTGCCCTGGTTCCACTGTCAGAGCTAAATTATCCAGAATTTTAGCTGTCTGATAGGTTTTACTGAGATTTTCGACTTGGATCATGGTCTATCTCCCCCTCGGTAAATGGTGCCCCAACCCCTTAATCCCCAAGCCATCAGTCCACCAACCCCAAAGGCGATCGCCACCAACACCAGACATAACACCGCCACCGATGCCGCCGCTCCGTAATGCAGATAGTTATAAATCCGGAGGGTGAGGGTGGAATATCCAGGGGGAATCACGATCAAAGTAGCGCCCAATTCACCGACACTGAGGGCAAAAACCAGACCCGCCGCCGCCAACAACCCCGGTAGGAGCAGTGGTAAACGCAACCAGAGCCAAATCCGCCACCGGGGGCCAACTTCCAAGCGGGCAGCCTCCCAGAGGGGTTGGTTCAATTGCTGTAATTGCGCTAGGAGTACCAAACTGGCGAAGGGGGTAAAGCGGGCGAGGTGGGCTAAAAATGGCATCAATGGTGTGCCGTAAATTTCCAGGGGAAGCGGGCGATTCCACAGATCAATCAAGCCAATCCCCACTAGGGGTGCGGGTAAAGCCAAGGCCCAAATGACTAGCCCCCAAGTCACTCTCCCCCAACGGTCATCACGGTTGAGAAGCTGGGCGATCGCCAAGGCCAGGGGTAAAGCGGCGATCGCCACCGTCAAACCCAGGCCAACGGTAAAAGTTATTTCCCCGGCAGCAGCTTGGATCGGGGGAAACCACTGGGATTCCTGGGCCGCTACGACCAGCAAATTAACGAGGGGCACCAAAATTTGCAAGGCAAAAAGACCAAGGGTCAGGTACTGGAGCCAGACGAACCACCAAGGCCAACGGGGGGGAATTTCCCAGAGATTTTCCTGGGGTGAAAGTTGCATCGTTTGCTGGAGGGGCAGTTGCAAGATCAAAATCACCCCCCAGGCGATCGCCAAGAGGGGTATTGCTAAAAGAAACGCCCGGGCTGGTTCATTGCTGGTGCTGTATTCCGCGAAAATTTCCAGGGCATAGGTGCCAATGCCAAACAACGAAGGAAGGCTATAGTCCATTAGGCTCAACAGAAAAATCAAGCCAAAACTCGCCACAAAACTCGGTAACGCCAGGGGCAAAATAATTTGTCCCAACACCCATAGATCCGGCACCAGGAGCCGCGCCGCCTCAATTGCTTCCCGACCCACCGCCGCCAAACCCAACCAGCCCAAACCCACCGCCAAAGGCAAAAACGCCATCACTTCCACCCAACCGCAACTCCACCATCCCTGGAGGGGCACTGTCCCAAAACCAAGGCTGCGTAAACCCCCATTCAGCCCCAGACCCAAGGCTGACCAACCGAAGGAATGGATATAGCTCGGCACAAATAGGAGCGGCAACAACCCCCACCGCCAAGCCCAGGCCGTCTGCCACAGGTAACAGGCAATCAGACCCCCCAATACCGTGCTCACCGTCCCTACGGCGATCGCCAATTGCAGACTATTTCCTAACAGTTGCCAGCGTCGCCCCGTCGGCACCAGTAGAGATAACCAGGCCCCATTCCCTTGGCCCAGTTCAACGATCACACTGGCCATCAAGCTCAACAGCGGCCCAAAGACCATCACCAGAAACCCCCCCAACCCCAGGGTTGTCCATGGATTTAATCTGTGGCGATCGCCTTCCATCAGCGAATAAAAATTTCACTCAGGTCTTGCTTTGACGGTTCTAACTGCCCATAAATGGCATCTAAACCCACCGCCATTCCTTGGATACTTTGTCCTGCCAGACAACCGGACACCGCCGCCCCAGGATATAAAGGCAATTGGCTACCCCCCACGGCCATCAACCGTTGTTCCGTTTCTGGACTGACGAGAAAATTCACCAGTGCTTGCCCCTGGTCAGGATTCGGCCCATCCGCAATTACGGCCACTGTTCCCGTCAAGACAAACGTCCCCATTTCCCCAGGCCCCTGATCGGGAAACACCAGGGCCACCGGTGCCCCCTTTTCCACGGCGTTACAGGCATCATCGGTATCCGTCAGGCCAATGCTCACCTGACCATCGACCACCAGATCCCGCACCACCGAGTTCCCATCGACGACCTGCACATTTTTACGTTGGAGATCAGTAAAAAACGCCCGGGCTGGCTCTGGCCCCCAAACTGCATAGAGGGCGGCTGCATGGGTCGCTGTGGTGCCGAAAAAAGGATAGGCGATCGCCATTTCTGACCCAGGCCATTGATCGCTGGTGAGATCGGTTAAAGACTGGGGCGCTTCATCAATTGCTAAACGATCCGTATTAATCAGCAATACCCTTGCCCGTCCGCCCATTCCCGTCCAATAACCTTCGGGATCCCGGTACTGGGGTGGTAGCGCCGCAGCAACTGGCGGTTCATAGGGTGCTAAAACTCCCTCTCCTTGCAACAGTAAGGTTTGGGCGAATTCTCCACTCCAAAACACATCCGCCTGGGGTCGTTCCTTTTCCCGCAAGAGACGCTGGGCTAAACCCGTGGTTTTTGTTGCTTCCACGTCATAGACGGGCAACACATCAATGCCCGTTGCCGCTGTAAATTCCGTCAAAATTGGTTCTGCATAGGTGCGATCAACAGAGACATAAATGACAACTTTTTGCTGCTGATTTTCGGGTTGACAAGCAATAATTGCTCCAGCAAAAAATGTAGAAAAAACCAATATTTTGCAATACTTTTTAATGGATATCAACACTTCATTAACACCACCAAAAAATGAAAGTCTTTTAATATTTTTAGGCTAGCACCATGTCCAATTTGACAAATTAACTTAGCAACAAATCTCAACTCCAACCCTTAGAAATACTCAATGCCTTTAAAGCAGAGGTAATCTGTCCAGGTACAACTGCTTTATAACCAACAGAGAATCCTGGACAGAAATTATTTTTAATTTTTTGAAACTAGAAGGCAGTGATGTTTAAATTACCGTGATCCACTTGAATGTCGTAGCCTGTTGTTGTGCCCGCATGGGACGTAAAAGTAAAATTGGGAGATTCGATACTGAGATCTTCAAACCACCAAGTCCGGTCTGTTTTTGCTCCCAAATAGGCCACGCCAATATCTACCCCTAACCAGGCTTTGACCTTCATGCCGGGGACGATATTCCAATTGGCTTGGTAGGTCGGCTCATAAATCCTAAAAAAGGAATTGTTGTTAAAAACGAGGGGTTGATAGGTTGCCGGAAACTGTTCAACGGTGTGGGTGCCATTGTTGGGGCCAAGCACGGGGGGAAACTGGGCCAACATCTCCAGATCTTGACCAACCATATTCAGCTGAGAACCAAGGTGGAAAGTCGCGCCGACGATGCCGTAGTTTAAAGTTCCTCCGGTCACATCAGGGGACCACACTTCGCCGATGGAGAAACTTTGTCCTGGGGCAGGGGGTGTCATGTTGCCACCGGAACTTAGATAGTCCGTTAGGTCTACTCCAATACCTAGCTTTCTATTGTTGCCACAGCTCCACACTTCTAGGTCACACCTAACGCCGACGGTACCTTGAACTTCTGCAACGATTTCCTGTCCGCCAAAGATCTGATCACTGGGGATACCCGCTGCTTGGTAGGTGTTGGCATTGCCATCGATGGGCGTGAGATCAACAGTGGGGGAAAAAGCCGTTAGTTGATTATTCGCCACCTGAATTGTCCGGTCAACGGTGAGGTCTAGCTGGAGGGGAATCCTTAAACCTAGGCCATAACCAAGGCTGGCATAGGGTTCTGCATAGACACAAACATCACCAAAGAATAAATCGATGCAGTCGCCAATGCGGTGTCGCCATTCCCGCCCACTGCCCCAGGTAAAACCATTCACTAGGTAATGGGTTTCTGTGTGGCGATCGCCACGGGCTAGTTGTGATAAATCTAGTTGGGGGCGGATAAGGGAAAAATTCGGCCGTTGATTATTGTCACGCGTTTCAAAGGGAAGATTCCGGTTTAAGGTGATCGACCTTCGGGGAATCGGTTGATAGAGATTGCTGGTTTCGAGAAAGCTAAAATTAGGCGTTGTAAAGTCAACATTAGGCCGAACAAAGGGTACATCCAGTAAGGTTTTGTATTGAACCTTGGGCACCATGAGATAGGTTTCTTCGTTAATCCTGCCATTGTTAAGGGCCACCTGGAGCAGTTCGTCGTCTGGGAGAGCCCGCAGTTGGCTGAGGGTGTAGCCGTTAATGGGGCTAGCGTTCAGTTGATTGAGCCTACCTCTAATTTCCGTAATTTTGGTGCTGATGTTGTTCTGGGTTGGTGCAGGCTGCTGTAGGGTTCTGGGTTTGGTTTGGCGATTGAAACAAAGAATGCCGAGGTCGGTTAATGCTTCGCCCCGTTGGTCACAGGCAAGGGCACTACCTTGATATTCCAGCCGCTGCAAAATAATCAGCCGATCTGCAAAATCGTAGGCGGCGACGGTGAGCTGGGGATTGGGGTCAATGCCTTGGGTTTTGATGATGTTGGCCAATTGGGGCAGGGCACCGGGGGATTGAAGATAAGGTAAAAAATCAAGGGTCACCCCATCACTGGCCTGGAACTGTAATTCGTGGCGGCGGGCCTGGATATCCTGGAGATTTTGAAACTGGATAGTTCTTAAGGGGGGACGTTCCAGCAGATAGTTATTGAGGACATCCTGGGGGGATTCGCTCAAGCTTTGGGCGATCGCCAAATTATTGATAAATAGTACTGGGCAGGTAAGGACTAATAACTGCAAGCAAATACCTACCGGTCGATGTTGCCTTTTCATGGAGTCGACCTCCTTCTTGAGAAAATCTCCCTGCGGGTGAGGGAAATCGCTAAGTCCAGTAGAGCAGACCTGAAGTCATCGCCGAGAAAACAAGCAAACTAAATTTGAGTCAGTATCTAGGCAATTGATAATGCCTAAAAATTTTTCTAGCTCCACATCAATTATAGGTATTAATAATTGCTAAATGAATTAAATATTGAATTCTCTTCACATTATTTCGCGATTCAGTCCTTCGTTGAGAACTATTAAATAAAGTTGAATTTTATATTGCCTAAAGAATGAGTTTGTTAAATAAAAAAATCAATGCTTAATCATGTCTCTTAAAGCCTTTTGATACAATATAAATAAAGGGGATTTCCTAAAGAAAAGAAACTATTTTGTTGTTAAAAGCAAAGCTAGATCGGTTAGCTATCAAAAAACTAAAATCTTTCTAAAGAAACTCTTTTCTCTCAACCCCAAACTATTTATCTGAATATCATCCCTTACAGGAATTTTAATCAATTAAGGTTAGTTGTGCTTTTTTTGCT
Source organism: Picosynechococcus sp. PCC 73109 (assembly GCF_001521855.1). NCBI lineage: Bacteria > Bacillati > Cyanobacteriota > Cyanophyceae > Chroococcales > Geminocystaceae > Picosynechococcus > Picosynechococcus sp. PCC 73109. The sequence goes on along the minus strand of NZ_CP014003.1, from coordinate 52,642 downwards.
GCGTTTGGTCTAACTGCCATGACTACTCCCCATTTTTGTATGCAATGTGGTGCTGCCCTCAACCCAGGCGATCGCTTTTGTGAGGTGTGTGGCAGTGCAACCACGCCAGCTTATCCAGCGGCCCCTCCCCCAAGACCCCAGGCACCCCCACCCAGTCGGTCAAACGGGAACTGGATTTTGGGTTTAGGCATTGTCGTAATCACCGGGCTAGGCATCTTCTTCCTGAAGGATCCGGCTCAGTTACTGAAATTTTTAGGGCAACCTGAAGCCAGTACACCCCAAACCCAACCCGTTGGGGAAAATCCACCGCCATCACCCACAACCCAAGCGGCCGTGACCCTCGATGATTTTGTGGGGGCTTGGATTCCGGCAGAAGGAAATCCAGGGGAAGAGACAGACACCCTCGTGCTCTACCGAGAAGGTGACAAAATTGTGGCGGACATTGAAGGCGATCGCCTCGAACTTTCTAATCTCACCAGTCGGACATTATCGGGTTATGTGTGGAGTGTCTATGAAGACGTACCGACGCCCGTGGATGCCGAACTCAACGAAGATAAACAGCGCATTACTTTCACGGTCAGTCCCCCCAATAGCGAGCCAATGGTGGCCGTCGCCCAACGGGTACAACCTGGCTCCAGGAACTCTACCACAGCACCAATCACCACACCTTCTACCCCAGAAATCACCGAGGCGATCGCCATTGAACAGGTAGCGAATTTAGCGGCCGTCAGCGAATGGCAAGCACTCGTGCGTACCGTTGCCCCCCAAAATAGCACTCACATCGAAGTCGTCGAACAAACGCCCAGCAATTATTTAGTCCATGTTTATGAAATCGTTAATAATCCCGGTGAACCTAGTCATACTGCGACTTATGGCTGGTACGAAGTGGATCGTCAAACGGGGATGGTCTTCGAAATGTTGCCTTAAAGCTTACCCTGGGGGAGAGTCTTGAATCGTAGTTTGACTAAAATGTTCGAATAAATCGTAGGCTGCACCCCGATAACGCCGGGGAATGGGAATTCGCAGGTTGTAATATTGCATCCCCGCCTGGGAAGGATAGCTCAGTTCAAAACAAAGACAAGGGGCCTGGTTTTCGCTCGCCGGACGGAGGCTCACCTGTTCCAATTGCAAGTCCAACTCTCCCCAATGGACAAAGTTACCGCGAAAATAAATGGCACTACTGGCGATCCACACCTCGCCCAGGCGATGGCGATCGCGTTTAAACCGCAACCAAGGCAAACCATAGGCCAGCAAACTTACCAAGATAATCAGCCCCACCATGACGAGAAACACAATAAAACCTGCCTCCGGATCAAACAGCCAAAAGCCGCCGCCGATAAGCAATGCCCAACACGCGACGATGAAGACTAAGGGCAATTTTTCGTCAATTTGTTCTTGACGTTCCCTATCAAGGTACTGGGCCCATTCTTGCGGTTCGTAGGTCCAGTGGGCCAGGAGATTTGTCCCGGCAATTACCCGATCCAGAAGCACCGCATTGCGCCAAAATATCAAGAGCGTGACTAGAGCAGAGATGGCGAGAAACAGAGCGCCGAAAGTAATGGCAAAGCCCCCATCCATCCCATCAAGCTGAATCAGGGCGGGCAAAAACATTAAGAGGGTGTTTATAAAGTAAAGATAAAGAGAACAGGATTGTTGCCCGTGAAGTCGTTAAGGTCAAGCATAAGCGTAACGACACAGGAGAATAGCACCAATGTCTCAAGCTTCTTACCCCAGTGACCTGACCGATGCAGAATGGGCTTTACTAGAACCCTTGATTCCTGCTCCAAAGTCCGGCGGTCATCCACGTACTACTGATATGCGACAGGTCTGCAATGGGATTTTCTATCTCCTCAAAACCGGTTGTCAATGGGCCTATCTGCCCAAGGACTTTCCTCCCTCCTCCACGGTGTACTACTACTATCGCAAATGGCAGAGGCAGGGAGTTTGGGAAAACATCAACCATGCTTTGCGGACTCGCTGCCGTCAAGCAGTGGGGAAAACCCCAGAACCTAGCGTCCTGATTGCCGATAGCCAATCGGTCAAGACAACAGAAAAAAGGGCGATGTCTATGGCTTCGATGGCGGGAAACAGGTCAAAGGAAGACGGAGAAACTTGCTAGTCGATAGTTTAGGGTTACTTTACAAAGTGATGGTCTCCGAGGGAAATAGCTCAGAACGAACCTTTGCCCTTGCTGCAGTGATGGAGCTAAGGGAGCAGCAACAGCAGATGTTGAAGCGATTGCGGTTGATGTGGGTAGATGCTGGATATCGAGGAGGACGCTTTGCCTTAAGTCTTTGGTTAATGGTGCAAGCAAAGGTGGAAGTGATTAGCAGAAACAGTAAAGAATTCATGGTACTCCCGAAGCGTTGGATTGTTGAACGTACATTTGGTTGGTTGAATTATTATCGTCGCCTTAGTAAAGACTATGAGCAATTATCAGAAGTGTCGGAGGCAGGGATTTATGCTTCCATGAGTCGTCTGATGTTACGTCGGCTAACATCCTAAAGATTTACTTTATAAATGGCCTCTAAGGCGATCGCCCCAGCCAAAACAACACCAGCGCTGACTACTACGGGGTAGAGGGGATTGGGAATCGGTTGTGATTTCATCAGGCCGCCTATCAACCCAAAGAAGTTTTGTATTTTTGTAGACCAAAAGTTTTTTTGAATAAATTATTTTGGCCTGTAACTTAACCCCTGATGCTAATCCTATTCTACTGAAATCTACAGAATGTAGATAAGCTCAAGGGTTTAAGGGATCCAATCGTTGGATGGAGCAACGATGTTATCTACGCTTAAAAAGTTTGTATGTCTGCCAGATTGTCAAGCCTTAACGCAGTAAAATTAACATTGCGTTACAATGTGGCCAAGGCGAAAATATCAATACCCCCTAAAAATCGAGAATCACGATCCTCGCTACGAGAATTGCAACTGACTCAATATTTACGGCGATCGCCTTTACTGACAGCTACTGGTTTACCGACTCATGTTTCCTAACCTCCTCAATGCCACCCAAGAATACTGGCGCAAGCTAGATGCCCTGGAAGCACGGTATCAACAGGGAGAAATTTCGCTACAGGAAGTTGATGCAGAGGTAGCCAGACTAATGCGAGAGTTAGGCGATGAGCGACGCCGCAGCCTACGTAGTTTTAAAAATATGCTGCAAGGGTGGTTTCGTGATCAAAAGGAATTCGTTTACGGATTGCTCCTAGTTGTCGTTGTTGCCTATGGCTGGGTCATTTCAACGACACAATTATCCTAAAGCGAATCCCGAAGTCCAAAGCGATATTTTAGATCCCATAGATGGCATTTAAAATAGAGTTATGAGTGCCACAAACCATCGGTTGTCTAGATTGATTTTTCTATGCGGCTGTCTATACGTTTTAGCGAGTTGTCATCATAGATTGCCCCAGGAAAACGCGTCCCCAAATTTAAAGCTCTCAGAAACAACCGAAACGTCTTCTAAGGAAATTATTAGGGGTCAAGCTGATTGGCAAACCCGTCTGCAAAAAATGGGTGCAAAAGCAGAAGATATTTACTACATCAAATTTTATAAAGATGCCGCTGGTCGAATGCATGGCAAAGTGACCAGAGATTATGGGGGCAGCGAGGTGGTTTTTGAACTGGGACTCATTTCCTGGGCACCAGAAACAGTACAGCTTGCAAGGCAAACCAAACAGCAATTTGGTGATGTGATGGGGGCTCACTTTAACATCCATGGTCTACAAAAAAGGACATCCTTGGGAATCCAGAACTTTATGCAGATCCATCGTGGCTTTGCGCTCCATGCCCCTATCTGGGGAGAAGGCCCTCTGCAACATAACGGCTTCATTGATCTCAATGGCCATGGCTGTGTTCGCGTGACAGAACACCAACGTCTCTATGATTTAGCGAAAAGCCTAGAGGGCTATTTGGCCTATGGCCAGGGTCTACCTATTTTGGTCGATTATTCCGTCTTCATCGACACTGACGCGGTTGTACCGTCAACGATCCAATCTCTCCTACCCGCTAATCTGCCAACCTGGTGTGCAATTAATGTTTCCGCAGATGGAGGTCTAGGCCGCGTTCGAGTAGAACCGTCTACCGATTCTACGATTGTCCAAGAACTCACGCGAGATGCGAAGGTAAGGGTTGAGGAGAAGGTGATGGGTGAAAATGTCAATAATGTAACGGATTGGTATTTTGTTACCTTTACTCTCGGCGGCCCTCAGGCAGGTTATATTCATGCTTCACTGCTTGATTGCACCCGATAGAAGGACAGTTTTCTCAACGCTGTATCTTGTGAGGGTGTTGCCATTGGAAATGAATTTATTTGAAGGTGCTGGTTAGGATACGGTTTATAAAACCAATGAGGCCAATGAGGGCGGCAGATTTGCTGTCTTATCTGAAAATTTACAACCATAGGGCAATTTGTTACCTTACCTAATGGCTTGATAAATATACGACTCTTTGGCGATCGCCCATGACTTCCCCCAGTAAACTGCCCTTACCTCCCGGAAAATTCGGTTTGCCTGTAATTGGCGAAACCATTGAATTTTTCACAGACCGTAATTTTCAAAAAAAGCGATTAGAGAAGTATGGTGACGTTTTCAAAACAAATATTTTTACCAAACCCACGGTGGTAATGGTTGGGGCAGAGGCCAATGAGGTGTTGTTCCGCAACGAAAATAAATATGTCAAGGCAACCTGGCCAAAAAGTACCCGGATTCTCCTCGGTGCCGATTCCCTCGCTACCCAGGAAGGTGGTATTCATAGTTCCCGGCGGCGCATTATCTTTCAAGCATTTCAGCCCCGCGCCCTAGAAAGTTATATTCCCACCATCGAAAAAATTACCCAGCGTTATCTCACGGAATGGGAGCAAAAACAGGAATTTGCTTGGTACGACGAACTCCGCAAATACACATTTGACGTCGCCAGTACCCTATTTATCGGCAAAGATGGCGGTGCGGAAACGCCCTTAGCGAATCTATTTGAGGAATGGGTTAAAGGATTATTTTCCCTACCGATTAATCTTCCCTGGACGGCCTTCGGTAAGGCGATGAAGTGTCGGCGAAAACTGCTGCGCGAGCTAGAAATGATTATTGGCGATCGCCTGAAAACCTACGATGCCAATGCAGAACCCACCGATGCCCTTGACCTACTGATTCGGGCGAAGGATGAAGATGGTAATGCCCTTTCCATCGATGAACTGAAGGATCAAATTCTGCTGCTATTGTTTGCTGGTCACGAAACCCTTACTTCGTCTCTGGTGTCTTTTGGATTATTGGTCGGACAGCATCGCGACGTTTTTGAAAAAATCCGTACGGAACAAGACGCGTTGGACATTGGCAATGGGTTAGATATGGCGACGCTTCAACAGATGACTTACCTGGATCAAGTTTTCAAAGAGGTTTTACGACTTGTCCCCCCAGTGGGCGGTGGTTTCCGGGAAGTAATCAACACCTTCGAGTACAAAAATTTCCAAATTCCTCAAGGTTGGGCGGTTCAGTATCAAATTGCCCAAACTCATAAGGATGAAGCCCTGTATCCTGATCACGAAAAATTTGACCCGGAGCGTTTTTCACCGGAACGTCTGGCAGATAAACAGAAAAAGTTTGGCTTTATTCCCTTCGGCGGCGGTATGCGGGAATGTATTGGCAAAGAGTTTGCCCGTCTAGAAGCAAAAATTTTGGCATCGATGCTTGCCCGTGATTATGACTGGGAGTTATTACCTGACCAAGACCTATCGATGCAAGTGATTCCGACGCCATTGCCGAAAGATGGTTTACAGATACGCTTTTATCGACGGAAAGAATCTTCATCAACAACAGCATAGTGCTATTCCCAAGAGAAACGAACGACCAGGACATCATCCCCTAGAGCTAGGTAAACACAGTAGTAAAGCCCGTGTCCGGAGCATGAGTATCACTGTCTTTGGCATCTGGCATGACTCAAAAAGAAATCCTTCACGATTTCCCCCATCTAACAGAACAAGATATTCTCGCTTGTCTTAGCCCTGCCGCTGACCGGGAGCAAAGAACGATGACGATTGTGGTATGGAGCTACTTTTGCAAGATCTGACTAAGGCGATCGCCTCTTGATTTTTAATGACTTTGCTTACACCTTACGCTTTAGAAAGATACCAAAACAAAATAAGCTTATTTTATTGAAAAAAATTTAAAGTAGTTGGAAAACCGTTCAAATGGTGACCTGTCAGGTCGTTGACGCTTAGAAAAAGACTGGAAAATCTGTTAGCTCGAACCTCTTTGGGAATTGAAACAATATTCTCTATTTACCCAAAAGCCAGTAAACCGCTTAAAATGAAATCCTTTTTATTGAAATAGATTCTTATTACTGATAAGCTGTAGATTGCTTTACAGTAACTTTGCAACTGATGGTAAGGAAAGCCCCATGAGTATGTCTGACCTTTGTCAGCAAGAGCGGCAAAATGAACAAGAAGTCCTGAAAAAATGGTTGGCCTGCGGGTTGACAGGCTCTGTTGTCCTCCACGCAGGGGCTTTGTTAGGGTTGCGCTGGTTACCCCCGGTAGAAACGGTCTCTACGGAACAACCGCCCTTAGAATTTATCGTCACTGAAACGCCGCCTGTTGAAGAGCCGGAAGTCACGGAAGAAACACCTCCAGAACCCCTGGACACTCTGCCAACATCTGCGGCAACTCCGAGTGTGCCTGCTCCAAGTGCAGTGACCAATAGCCCTGTGCCAATCCCCCAGCCAACGGTAACGGCTGCGGCTCCTACAGTTCGCCCCCAGGAAGCACCGCCTGAACCTGGGGTTCAGGAAACGACCTCTGAGCCAGAATCCCAGGAATCTGCGTCCGAACCGGAACCTCCGGTGTCCGAGGATGCCCCTGCTCCCCTATCGCCTGAAAATTCAAACCCATTGCGGGGTCAACTACAGGCCGCCGCATCAGGAGCCGAGCGCAATGCCACCACAAAGCCTGGGAGCACGGCAACCGGAGCGAACCGTTCTAAGCCAACAAGTCCTGGTGTTTCCTCCGCCCCCCTTAGTGCAGCCAATAATGCAGGTCTCCGTGGCAGCCTGCAGAACGAAAATCGCCAAGGTAATCCCAACACAAACAGTAGCGGTAGGCCCGGCAATCAAACAGCAGCTCAACGGTCTGCTCCAACTCGCCCAAGCAATAATCCCCCTGCGGCCCCTGTCGCATCTGGAGCCGGTTGTTCTGCCCCCAGCCAACCGCAGTTTCCTGCTTCCCTTGCCTCTAGGGGAATTGAGGCAAGACCTGTGGTTGAGGTGATTACAAGTACAAATGGCAGTGTGGCCCAAGCAAGAATCCTGCGCTCTAGTAATTACTCAGCCCTTGATCAGGCGGCCCTCTCCGCTGCCCGGGGCATTCGTTGTCCCAGTGGTGAACAGCGGCGGGTACGTTTAGCGATTAACTTTGCGCAACCGGGCACTGACTTTGAACGGGAGGCTAAACAGCGCCAAACGGAAGCAGAGGAGCAACGCCAAGCTGAACTGGAACGGCAGCGACAAGCCGAGGCCGAACGTCAACGCCAGGCGGAATTAGCGCGCCAACAACAAGAACAACAGAAAAATCAAGCCCAAGAACAGCAAGCCGCTCAGGAACAACAGGCCGAAGCTGAACAACAACGTCAAGAACAGAATCAAGCAGCCCAAGAACAACAACGCCAGGCGGAAGCCGAGCAACAAAGACAGGCCGAGGCCGAACGACAGCAACAAGCAGAAGCGGAAAGGCAGAGACAGGCGGAAGCTGAGCGCCAACGTCAGGCAGAATTGGAGCGTCAGAGACAAGCTGAACAGGAAAGACAACGCCAGGCTGAGCTTGAGCGTCAGAGACAGGCGGAAGCTGAACGTCAACGCCAAGCCGAACTAGAACGGCAGCGTCAACAGCAACAACAGCAACAGGCAGCATCCACACCGGAAACGGGTGGTTAGGTCTGATTGGTTCGTATGTTTTGAGTCATTACTTTATTTAAATATTTGAAGATTGCAATTAGATTATGGTCATTTACAAAACATTTTTTTCTTTGGGTTTAGCGGCTTTAGGCACTCTCTCTACAGGGGCGATCGCCAATGCGGTGACTATCTCTTTACCGAATGGTGGCCAATGCGAGGGGGAACTAGTGGAAGGTCAACTCCAGGGCCAGGTCACTTGTGAATATGGCAATGGCGATCGCTATGAAGGCGAATTTATCGCGGGGCAAAAAGAAGGGGAAGGGATCTATACTTTTGCGACGGATGGCCGCTATGAAGGGGAATTCCAAGGTGGACAGATCCAAGGTGAAGGTATCCGGGAATATGGCAACGGCGATCGCTACGAAGGCGAGTTTGCAGCAGGACAACCCCATGGCCAAGGCACTTTTACCACTACCGATGGCGGCAGCTACACTGGCGAATTTGTTGCCGGGGTACCCAGCGGCGAGGGGACTTTCACTTACCAAAATGGCGATCGCTGTACGGGTACAGTTGTAGAGGGAAATCTCACGGGGCCGGGTTCCTGTGAATATAGCAATGGCGATCGCTATGAAGGCGAGCTAAAAAACGATCTCCCAGATGGGGAAGGAACATTTACCTTTAGTGATGGCAGCCAGTACACCGGAGCAGTGGCCCTCGGCGCAATTACCGGCCAAGGGGTTTATACCCTCGCCAATGGCAATGAATATGCTGGCGAATTTGTGGGTGGTAACTTTGTGGGCCAAGGCACTTTTACTTACCAAAATGGCGATCGCTGCGAAGGGGAGTTTGCCGATAATCTGCTCAACGGCCAAGGGGTCTGTGAATATGCCGACGGCGATCGCTACGAAGGCAATTTTCAAAATGATCTTTACCAGGGGGCCGGTGTTTACATCTTCAGCGATGGCACGCGCATTGAAGGCACCTGGGATGAAGGGGAATTAGTTGAATAATATTCTTATTTCTGATTTTTTCTAAGGCTTGTCCTATGCCGTTTCGGTTGATTTTTCGATTGTTGTGACCCAAACCAATTTTTTTTCCGCTTTATTTTTACCCCGATCAATGCGTCTCATGGGAGGTTTATTGATCAGCTTTGCCTTACTTCTGGTGAGTTTTTTAGCTAGTCTGAATTTTGGGGCGGCTGATATTTCTGTGGCAGAAATTTATGGGTCAATTTTTCAATTTGATGGGTCTACGGAACAGCTCGTAATTCGGACAGTCCGTTTACCGCGATCGCTCATTGCCTTGGTGGTCGGTTCAGCTTTGGCCGTTGCGGGGAGCCTGATGCAGGGGATTACCGGAAATCCTTTAGCTTCTCCGGCGATTTTGGGGGTAAATGCGGGGGCGGCCTTTGCGGTGGTGTTAGCGACATTAATTGGTGGCGGCAATTCTCTTAATCTCTATGCCGGGTTTGCGCTCTTTGGGGCCGGTTTAACGGCGGTTTTAGTCTATGGCTTTGCGTCCCTGGGTCGGGCTTCGCCGCTCAATTTGACCTTGGTGGGAGCTTCTTTTACCGCTTTTCTCGCGTCCATGACCAGCGGCATTTTAATCGTCAGTCAACAAACTCTAGATCAAATTCGTTTCTGGTTAGCGGGTTCGGTGGCAGGTCGAGATCTTGATTTGCTTCTCCAGGTTTTGCCCTATTTAGTGGTGGGTTTATTGCTTTCTTTGAGCCTCGGTAAACAAATCACCCTGCTCAGTTTGGGGCAGGATATGGCCCAGGGATTGGGACAAAATACCCTCGTGATTAAGATCTTGGCGGCGGTTTGTGTGCTGCTGTTGGCTGGGGGGAGTGTGGCGATCGCCGGGCCGATTGGCTTTGTGGGACTGATTGTGCCGCACATGACCCGATTTTTGGTGGGGACGGAATACCGCTGGATCTTGCCCTATGCAGCGGCAATGGGCGGAATTTTGCTGCTGTGGGCGGATATTCTGGCGCGGTTGCTCATTCAGCCCCAGGAATTGCCCGTTGGTTTGGTGATGCCTCTCATTGGTGCGCCGTTCTTTATTTACCTGATTCGCGCCAAGGTGAAATGATGAGCAAAACCCCCCTAACTTTTCGGCCTCATTTTTTGCCCGTTTCGTTGCAGTTAGACCGACGGGTGCCGTTGGCGATCGCCTTTTTATTCATAAGTACCCTCGCGGCGATGATCATCAGCTTGGGGGTGGGGGAATTTTTTATCCCGCCCCTGGGAATTCTCCAGACATTACTGGGTTTCAACGGCGATAGTGACGCCAGCTTTGTGCTGCTGACCCTGCGTTTGCCCCGAATTTTAGTGGCTTGGTTGGTGGGAGTGGGTTTGGCGATCGCCGGAACGATTATCCAGAGCTTGACCCGCAATCCCTTAGCGGAACCGGGCATTATCGGCATCAATAGCGGTGCGGCCCTGGCGGCGGTGAGTTTAATTGTGATCTTTCCGGGCGTGTCTGTGGCGGTATTACCCTTAGCGGCCTTTGGGGGTGCTTTGGCCGTAACGCTTTTAATCTATTGGATCGCTTGGCAGGGAGGCAGTTCACCCTTGCGCCTCATTTTAGTGGGCATTGGTTTTAATTTGATTGCGGCAGCCTTGACCAATTTACTCGTCACCTTCGGCAACATCAATCAAGTTTCCCAGGCGTTGGTGTGGCTGGCGGGTAGTGTCTATGGGCGCAGTTGGGAACAGGCGATCGCCCTCGTGCCGTGGATCGTGATTGGCAGTAGCGTCGCTTGGCTCATGAGTAAAGAATTAAACGGCTTTCATCTCGGTGATGACCTCGCCCAAGGTTTAGGGGTTTCCATCGAGGTGCGACGGGGATTATTAATCTTGGTCAGTACGGCCTTGGCCGGGGCAGCGGTGGCCACGGCGGGGGCCATTGGGTTTGTCGGTTTAGTTGCACCCCACATTGCGCGCCAGTGGGTTGGCAATGTTCACCAAGGATTATTGCCGACTGCGGCGTTGATGGGCGGCTGCTTGGTGGTGGTGGCTGATCTGATTGGTCGCGTTGTTTTTGCGCCCTTGGAATTGCCCTGTGGCATTATTACCGCGATCCTCGGTGCCCCCTATTTTCTCTATTTATTGATCAAACAACGTTAAACCATGAGCCAACTGAGCGCGAAGCAACTCACCTTAAATTACGGCAAGAAGACAATTGTCGAGCAGTTTAATCTGACGATTCCTGCTGAAAAAATTACGATTTTAGTAGGGGCGAATGGCTCAGGAAAATCAACGCTTTTGCGGGGTTTAGCGCGACTGCTCCCCCCAAAACAGGGCAATATTTACCTCGATGGTAAGGCAATTCAAAAGTATTCCAATCAGGCGATCGCCAAACGACTGGGCATTCTCCCCCAAAATCCCACGGCCCCAGAAGGGTTAACGGTGCGGGATCTCGTTGCCCAGGGCCGCTATCCTCACCAAACTTGGTGGCAGCAGTGGTCAAAGGAAGATGAATATTACGTCGAAAAAGCGTTGCAAATTACGGGAATGCAAGAATTTGCAGACCGGGATCTGGATACTCTGTCGGGTGGTCAACGGCAGCGGGCTTGGATTGCGATCGCCTTGGCGCAAAACACTGACATTTTATTACTGGATGAACCGACAACTTTCTTAGATTTGGCCCACCAAATTGAAGTTTTAGATCTGCTGTTTCACCTCAACTGCACGGAGGGTAAAACCATTGTGATGGTGCTCCATGAGTTAAATTTGGCCTGCCGCTATGCGGATCACCTCGTCACGATTAAAAACGGCAAACTCTATAGCCAAGGCCACCCCAGCGAGGTGATGACCCAAACGATGGTGGCGGATGTGTTTCGGTTGCAAGCGGAAATTATCCCCGACCCGATCACCCACACGCCGATGTGTATTCCCATTTCCCAAGGCGATCGCCAACTCGTCAAAGATCATCAGAAATATTAGGCGATCGCCTCCATAGAAAACAGGTCAGCTTTAGCACTAACGACTTTGATAATGATCGTGTTGTATACTCAATGTATAAACACTGTATTTGGAGATTCCCCCACATGATCACCCAAAAAATCACGAAATGGGGCAACTCTTTTGGTATTCGCTTGCCTCAATCCATGCTCCAGCAATGCGGTTGGCAGGAAGGGGAACAAGTGACGATATCAATGGAAAACAACCAAATTATTTTGAGCCTTGCTCGACCAAAATATAGCCTTGCGGAATTACTCAAGGATGCAAAACCTGAAGCACAGCATTCTGAAGTGGATTGGGGGGAAGCCCAAGGAGAAGAGTCTTGGTAAAAATTAACGGCATGGTTCCTAAGCGGGGAGATATTATTTTTCTCGAACTGAATCCCCGCACAGGTAGTGAACAATCAGGTTATCGTCCGGCGATCGTGATTTCCCCTGAGGAATATAATCGTATTTCTAATCTGACCCTAATCTGTCCAATCACGAGTAAAGAAAAAGGCTGGGTGTTTGAGGTGAAACTTCCGCCTAATCTCAAAACCCAAGGCGTCATTCTGGTCGATCAAATCCGGGCGGTGGACTGTCGAGCCAGGAAAGCAAAAATTGTGGAACAACTTCCCCTTGATACTCTTAATGAAATACTCGCGAGGTTAGAGCCTCTTTTGACTTAGCTCAGTCCTGTTCTACAAAAGTTTTTAATCAAAATTCACCTGACCTCGCTAACTGTAATCCCCTAAATGAGTTGCAGCGATCGCCGAATCGCATCACATTGCTCTGGGTCATACTGCCAACGTTGTAAAAAATCTTGGTAATCCCCTGAGCCAGCTTCGAGGGTTTGCAGCAGACGTAATCGCTCATTTTTAAAAATGACATTGCGCTGTTCCAGTTGTTTGAGGAGATTCAAAGAGCGTTTTTTGACCCGTTCCGAACCCTGCTGCTGGTTAAAATCACCGTTGCGTCGGTGGGCGATCGCCATGGCCGTAGACATCGCTACATTTTTTACCAAAATCTCGTAGATGTGTTCAGCAGTCTGGGTAAACCCATCCAGGAAAATCGCTGGCGGTTGATCCGCGAGGGGGCTATTGCCCGTTAAATAACTCACAAAAAAGCCCCGCACCCCATCCCGGTGACTCAACAACGCCTGCATCTGCGCCAGAATTTCCGCATCTGCTAATTGTTTATTTTCAACTTCTTCTAGCCAAGTTTGGGTAAAGGCGATCGCCTCCGGGAAAGAAAGGGCGTTGAGATCTGTGACGTTTAAAGCAGTCATGGGATAAATTTGTCCAAAATCGTGGAATTTTTACAAGACGAACAAGGCCGGGCGGAGGCAGTGCCTAGGTGATGCTTTGGAGCTTTTCGCAGGTGCTTTGAATTGCCTCAAGGCCCCCCGGATTTACTAAGCCATAATAATCAAAAGTATAGATGCGATCATTTTTCACGGCGGCTAAATCCTGCCAAAAAGGAGCCGATTTGAGCTGATTGATCGAATCGTCCCCCACATCCACCATGATTAACATTTCAGGGTTAGCGGCCAAGACTTTTTCAGGGGAAAGGGTGACGTAACCCTGTTGGGGACTATCACCCTGGAGATCAGCGACGAGATTATTGAGTTGAAACCGTTGCAAAAGATCTCCGGCCCAACTCTCCTTATTAGGAGCAAGCATCGGCTGATTACTGACTAAAACCAGAGTCGGATCGTCTGGAGAAGCACCTTGGGGCACGCATTGAGCGTAGCTTTGGAGTAGGGGCGTCGGGTCAGTTTGGGTTTTCTCGGCGAGGGTTTGGGTTAATGCTTCAAGCGATCGCCAATCGGGGACAGCGGTGGCGAGGGTTTGGATGCCCAACTCTTCTAATCTTGCCAGCACTTGATCATGGAACCCCGTTGCGCCAACGACTAGATCTGGTTTGAGGGCAACAATTTTTTCGAGGCTGGGGGGCGTTTGCCCTTCGCTGACCGTGGGCAGTCCCGCAAAGGTGGGGTTGTTTGCCAATAAACGGCTTCCCGGAATTCCCACTAATTTTTCTGCATCGAGACGGGCAATAATATCCGCTGACAGGGAAGTGAGGGCGACAATTTTGGTGATCGTTTCCGGTTCGGTGGTTGCTGCATTGCTAATCTCCGGGGCAGTTGGGGCGATATCCGCAACATTCGACGGACTTTGGCTGCAACCGACCATTAACAGCAACAAGGACAGGCTTAGGCAACGTTTAAAATAGGGCATTTGCATCGTAATTCAATTAGGAGAACTAAAAAAAACGTGGGGTGTGAGGCGGCGGAAGAAAGGAGTTATTTTGAAACGGTAGAGACAGCAACCGGTTGCAGGAGACTAATTAACTGCCCTTGGGGACTCCGCACTGCGGCCACTTTGCCAAAGGAAGGTTCCCGCACACGGCTTTCGAGGCTGCCACCGAGGGCTTCGAGTTGGGCGATCGCCCCGTACACATCCTCTACACAAAAACTAAGAATTGGTGTGCTGCCCGTTTTTGGTGGTTCCGCAACACTGTGAAAAGCAATGGTGGTGCCATTGGCTTCTACTTCCCCCCAGGTGGGACTTTGGGCCTTGATCGGTAGCCCTAACCCCCGATGGAAAAAGTCAATAGCAGCGGCCACATCTTCAACCATCAACATGACGTGACGAAATTGAGCAGTAATCATTTCAGACATGGATTGTCTCCAATAGGTAAACAACAAAATTGAGTAAAAACAACGAAACAAAGAGCGAGCGATACAGCAAAAACATAGCGATTGATCCCTGGAAAATTAGGGTGAAACCAAGCTTAGAATTGCCACGTCAACCCAGCTCGCAGACTAATTCCCGGTTGGGCATAGCGGGCAATATCAACGGGTTCTGGCGAATTCAAGAGGGGCCGGACGTCGGAATAGAGGAAATATTGGTTGTTAAATAGATTAAAAATCCCTGCATTCAACTTGAGATTGGGATTGATGTTGTAATAGCCCAACAGATCCACCACGGCATAGCCCTCTGGACTGTAGGAACCCGCCGGGCGATCGCCCCGGAGTCTTGGTTCACCGACCAAAGTGGCAATGAGATCTGTACCCCACCGATCTTCCTTCGCGCGATACCGCAGTCCCAATACCGCCTTGAGGGGTTCTACGCTTTCGAGGGGTTCATCATCTTCTAGGTCATCCCCCACTGTGAGGCCCAAACTACCGATCAGACTAAACCCATGGGGTTGTTCGCTAAAGCGATATTCCCCGGCCAGTTCGACACCGTAGGTGCGGGCAGCACCGACATTTTGGGATTGGAACAAATTCACCAAATTGCCGTTGATGAGTGTTGTACCTGCATTGGCAAAGGTTTCAATAAAATTTTCGTAATAGCTATAGAAACCCGTCACACTAAAATTCCCCCGGGGAAAATCACCACGAATTCCTAATTCAAAGGTGTCGCTGGTTTCCGGTTTGAGATTCGGATTTGATAGGGTTTTATAGCGGAAGAAAGGACTGGTTAAATTTGTAAAACCGGCATTGATTTCACTATACAAAGGTGATCGGAAGCCCCGGGCGTAACGACCAACTAGGGCAATTTCTGGGGAAGTTTGCCAAACAAATCCTAGGTTAGGGGAAAGGGCAGAATCACTAAAGTCAGCAGCTTCGGCATCGGGACTGTTGCGTTGGTAAAGCTCGTCAATAGTAGTATCGAGGCGATAGGTGTCATAGCGCAGACCAGGCAAGAGAGTAAAGGTATCCGAAAGGGCCATTTCATTTTGCAGATAGACCCCAAAGCGAGTCGTTTCCGAATCTGGAAAATCTTTTACCGGGAAATTATCGGCTCCCACTTGATTGGTCGTGAGGGTGACATTGCCAGCGCTATCAAAGCGAGTTTCTAGGCCATCTCTGGTTCGCTCATTATTTGTCTTTGATAAATCGAAGCCATAGGTCAAACGGTTATCAATATTGCCCCAACGGAAATTACTTTGAAGCTGTACTTCACCGCCAAACAGTTCGTCGGTAAAGGTATTACTGAGATTACGAAAACGTCGTTCTGTCCCGGCAAAATTTAAAAAGTCCTGGGTGCGCAATTCATCAACACCAGCATTTTGGTAATAAACTTGCGCCTTGGCATTATCAATGAAACCCTCTCCGTCGGGGTTGTCGTAGAGATAGGCAAGGCTGTATCGTTCGCGGTAGGAATCTGCTTCGAGGGTTTCGTTTTGACCTTGGAACCCCCGGGGGCCTTGGAGCAGGGCCGCAGTAATCGGGGCAACTTGGAATTCATTGGTGCTGCGGAAAATTTCTGTAGTGAAGGCCAGGGTAGAATTTTCACTGAGCTTGAAATTTAACTTCCCAAGGAAATTATCGCGATCGCCATAGCGGTCATCGACAAATTCATTTCCTTCGGGGAGGCGGGCCTCAAATCCACTGCGTCCGGTATAGCCAATTAATGCTTCGAGGGAATCGGCTCGGAAGGCGGTCACTGCGCCATAATTGAGGCTTTTGTCGGTGGTTTCAAAGCCGGTGGAGATGCGCGTAAAGTTATTTTTATCGGTTAAAGCGAGGAGATCGCTGGGATCAATGGTTTGGAAACTAACTACCCCACCGAGGGCATCGCTGCCATAGAGAGCAGAGGCCGGGCCGCGAATGATTTCGACCCGTTGCAAGCTATCGAGATCCACATAATCTCGTCCCAGGGCCGGAGTGCCAAAGGTAAATTGAGTTGGGATGCGAATACCGTCATTGAGAATCAGCACCCGATTGCCGCCTAGACCGCGAATGTTGACATCTTGCAGGCCATAGCGTCGGTCATTTCCCACAGAAACGTTGGGTTCGTAGCGCACCAGATCCCGCAAATCTTGCACGAGATTATCGTCAATTTCTTCGGCATCAATAACACTGATCGAGCCGGGGGTACGACTCACCAGGCGCGGCGATCGCGTGCCCAATACCGTAATTTCGAGTTCTTCGACGGGCATCGCATCTAGATCCAGGGGCATTTCCGTCAAATCTGCCATATCGTCCTTGGTCGCAATGGTAGCCATGGTTTCGAGGGAGACAGCGGTTGTGGGTAATTCCCCTTGACCCTGGACAATAATTTCTAGGCGATCGCCTCCCTGTTGTTCGACTGTAATGGCGGCAATATCGGCGGTTGGTGCGGTAAATTGCCAAGTTTGACCATCAGGTAAAGCGAGGATGGCGGGTTCGATAGTTGCGACCAGATCTGTCCCCCGCTGAATAAAGGGTTGACCGGGCAAGGTTAAGGGCTGCCCCGCCGCCGTTTCGAGAATGATATTGACACGATTGGGCCGGGTGTCGAGGCGAATTCCGATAATAGTAGTGGGTTGGGCTTGGGCCAACTGGTTTGTTTCCGGATTTGTTTGGGCGATCGCCTTGTCCGGGGACATCCAAAACATCAACGGCACCAAGCCACACAACGCCAAGCTATAACGCAGAGAAGAACGTTCCATGAATAAATAAATTAATGAGTATAAATAGATGTAATTAGAACAAATAGAGCACGATCTGATGTAGAGAAAGACCAAACTTGAGAGAGAGTAGTGGTGTCTGTAATTAAACCGAGGCTGGCCCCAAAACGCAGACTTGTAAGCCTACGGGGGTCGGCATTGTCACCGCTTCTACCCCAAAGCCAAACCGCAGATTTTCCGGGGTGATCACCGCAGTGGGTGTCCCCAGGGCAAAGAGTTTGCCGTCCTTAATCATGGCCAGGCGATCGCTGTAACGGGTCGCCAAATTGAGCTCATGGAGAACGGTGACAATGGTCAAATTTTGCTGGCGGTTTAACTGCTTGAGCAGCTCCAATAGTTCCAGTTGATAATGAATGTCCAGAAACGTCGTCGGTTCATCCAAGATGAGAATCTTTGGCTTTTGGGCGAGAGCTAGAGCCAGAAAAGCCCGTTGACGTTCCCCGCCAGACAGTTGCGCCACAGGGCGATCTGCAAAAGATAACAGTTGAGTTTGGGCCAAGGCTTGATGAATTTGGGCCTGATCCGCCTCGCTATATTCCCACTGCCACCAGCGCTGGTGGGGGGCTCTCCCTAAACCGACCAATTGCCGCACCGTTAAGCCCATCGGAATCCGGGATTGTTGGGGCAAAATCGCCAGACTCCGGGCAATTTCCTGGGGCGATCGCCGCTGAATTGCTTTGCCATCCAAGCGCACTATTCCCCGTTGGGGTTTGAGAATGCGACTGAGAAGTCGGAGTAGGGTGGATTTTCCCGACCCATTGCCCCCCACAATGGTCAGCCATTCCCCTGGATGAACCGTTAAATTGACATCCTGAACAACCGACCTTTTGGTATAGCCCCCAAACAGATGCTCTCCTTCGAGCAAAGATGACCATGAAGATTCTGGCGGTTGTACCTGTAATGCCTGTGATAATGTCATGCCTGAGCCTCCCGACCCCGCCGATAAAGCAACGCAATAAATAAGGGTGATCCCAATAGGGCTGTGACGGCTCCCACGGGTAATTCCACCGCCCCAGAGCGAGACAGCAGATCCGCCAAGGTGAGAACCCATGCCCCAGCCAGGGCCGAGAGGGGCAAAATCCAGCGGTAGTCTGCTCCTACTAAGAGCCGTACCCCATGGGGCACCACCAAACCCACAAAACCAATAAGGCCAGAAATACTCACTGCACTAGCCGCCAATAAGCTGGCAATGCCGCCAATCAGTAACCGCGATCGCCCTAGGGAAACCCCCAGACCCACCGCCGCATCATCACCGAGATTCAGCAAATTTAAAGACCGCCCCAATAGACAGCCGACAATCAAAGCCACGCTCAGATAGGGCGCCACCAAGCTCAAATCCTGCCAACCACGACCATTGAGGCTACCGATTAGCCAATTGAGGGCCGCCTGGATACGACTATCATCCGCCAAAAGAATGAGGGTGGTTTGCACTGCTCCAAACAGAGAACTTACCGCCACCCCCGCCAGTACCAGACGTTCTACCGACAGACCGCCGCCCACATAGCCGAGGCCATAGACTACCGCTGCGGTGACTAAAGCCCCCAGCCAAGCCCCCAGGGGAATCCAAATCGCCAGGACATTGAGGGTAATAAAGGCGATCGCCACTAAACCAGCCCCCGCCGAAATACCGAGGATAAACGGATCGGCGAGACTATTGCGGAGTAACCCTTGGAGGAGCGCACCGGATAACCCCAAAGCAGCCCCCACTACCAAGGCCACCACAATGCGAGGTAACCGCAAGTCCCAAATAATCGTTTGAAACATCGGGTCTCCCTGATGTCGCAACGCTTGCCAAACTTGATCTGGCCCCATGGAGACGGCCCCCTGACATAGGGCAACAATACTCGTAATTACCACTAAGACAGTAAGTAGCACAGATGTCCACGCAATCCGCTGTTGAGAATAATCCTGAATTGAAAACTGAAAACACCCAAGCATCGATCTAAATAGTTGAAACTTAATAGCAAAAATTAAAGTCCACTGATAAACAGCCCAGAAATATTGACTGGGCCTAGGACGTTTTAAAACCTTAGAAAAATAACCGTCGATGACTTAACTGAAATAAAAACCCCATGGCCCATTAACCGCGATTGACTAATGTCATGGGGTTGATGACATCTCCCTGAAGTTGCAATTAATTAGCATTAACCTAGAGACTTTAGTGGATCATTCTTGTCCTGTCAAGCAAACTACTAGAAATCTTTTTCAATTAAAGCTGGATCGACATCGCTAGCTGCCCAAGTCAGGTCAGAACAAGATTTAAGGCGTTTTTCACTGAACTCTGCTTGGGCAAGTGGACAAACCAAAACAAGCTAAAGACATTGACTACATAACTAATTAGCTTTATATTGATAAATAGGTCAGATGTCAGCCAAAAACAATCTCAATAGGTTCGCAAGAGATTTGGCTCCATCGGCTCTATTGCTCAACCTTTCGGTCGGAGATCAACAAAATGTTTAACAATGTTGGCACTGGCGATCGCCTCATTCGCCTTTTATTCGCAAGCGTCCTGGCTTACTTGGGCTTGTTTATCTACAGTGGCTCTGTCCTCGGTACCGCTTTGGTGGCCGTTGCCGCTATGCTGACGATAAGTGCAGTGTTGGGTTCTTGTATGCTCTACGGTTTACTCAAGATCAATACCCGTCAGTAGCCTCTATTTTGTTTAGCAATTCAGCAAATTTCATTGAAGCAAGGAGCATGATTCATGGAAAATAGTTTGCCCATCGATAGCCCTTCCCTTTCCCGGCGGCAATTATTAAACTTTCTCACAGGTGCAGTGGTTGCCAGTACCATTGGCCCCGCCCTTTATCCCGTCGCAAAATTTTTTAATCCCCCTAAAGAAGTGGGAGCAGATGGATCAATTCTTGCCAAAGATATTAATGGTAATTTAATTCCAGCAAGCCAGTTATTGGCCGAAGCACCAGGCACAAGAGCCCTAGTCGCCGGGTTAGCCGGGGAACCCACTTATCTCACAATCCAAGAGGACGGTACCCTTCATCCCTGGGGTATTGTCGATAACTGCACTCACCTGGGTTGTACCTTTCCATGGAATGAAAATGACGACCAGTTTCAATGTCCCTGCCATGGTTCCCGCTATGATGCCGAAGGTCGTGTGGTTCGCGGCCCAGCACCCCTTCCCCTATGGCTTGCCCACATCTATTTAGAGGGAGATTATGTCCGCATTGCCCCTTGGGTAGAACTTGATCCACGTACTGGCAAAAAACCCTGGTGGGTTTAATGACTTTCGGTTTTTAAAAACTTTCCTGCGTGCAATTCAGCACAGTTAAAAAATGCTCAAAAAGTTAAATTTTGCATCTCAACTAAAACTGTGCCCTTTTCATTTCTCAAAATAATTCTGATGAAGCAATCAAGTACGAATTTAAACACACATTTATTAAGTAAATGTAATCCACTAACTGCATTATTGAAACTGAATTAAAACACTAACTTTTTCTTTTTTAAAGGCTCTATTAATGGAAATTTTAGCCCCTGGGAATATTATCCTAGATCTCGATTTTCTCAGCATTGAAAAGACAAAATTTTCACTGCACTTAGTCTGGAGGAAGGGGACGCACAAGCTGCAATCCCAAGGCCTTTAAGCCCAGTTTCTCAAACCAAGGTATCGTTAGACCCCAATGCATTTTCGTCAGGAAAAACAGTTCAAAAAGGGTTTTGCTCCAACTCACCCACCGTCCTTCGAGGGCGACACAGCGGCGACGTTTGACCATGCCTGGCTCCCGCTGTACCGGATCGGCGATGAAGATAATGCCGCGATCGCCAAAATCACTCATACAAATTGCGGCGAGGGTCGCCGTGACCGGAGCACCCAGATTGGAGTTAAGCTGTCGGGCAATATTGTGGGCGGCGGCCATCCCCATCGCCTCCGTCATTTGTCCTGTTTTCGGTAGACCCGTGGGGATTGGTGTGGCTTCATGGGGCGTTAGTTCAACAATCACCCCCGCCGCATACACGGAATCGAACTCTGGATGTTGATAGGTGGGCAAGACGGGAATAAACCCCTGGGAATTGGCGATCGCCGGACAGTCACGCAAAAAAGCAGGCCCCTGGAACGACGGCAAAACCATACTGTAGGCAAAGGGTAGCTGTTCCCCATCCGCCAAACAAATCATATCCGGTTTAATGGCGGTAATCTCAGCATTGGCACGGGTTGCAATATCCTGTTGCTGGAGAACCTGCTCAACCAATTCCTGTGAGTGGGCCATGCCCCCAATCCCCAAATGACCCAAATAGGGTTCTGGGGTGACCAATGTGATCGGTACCTGCTCCCGCAAACCCAACCGTCGCAGTTGCCAATCTGCCAACAACGCAAACTCATAGGCCGGGCCAAAACAACTCGCCCCCGGTGCCGCCCCCACGACCAACGGGCCTGGATTCTGGATAAATTTTTCCCAAGCTTGGTGGGCAAGCAGCGCATGGTGGGGATTACAAACTGACTGGGTAAAGCCTGTCTCTGGGCCGAGACCCGGTAAAGCATCGAGATTTAAAGCTGCGCCCGGTGCGATCACCACATAGTCATAGTCGATTCGTTTTGCGTCTGGCCCAACCGAAACATACCTTTCCTGGGGATTAATCTGCTGCACAGCTCCCTGTACCCAATGCAGACCATGGCGACGGGCCAACGCTGGCAAGGGTAATTGCACCTGATCTAATCTTTTTAGACCAAGGGCCACCCAGGGCAAAGAAGGGATAAACGTAAAGTGGGGTGTATCAGCAATGAGGGTAACAGTGTGGTCGGTAGTCAACAGGTGCCTCAGTTCATAGGCCGTCGGCAGACCACCAATACCAGCACCGATTACAACAATATGAGCCATGCAATTTAGGAGGATGCAGTGAGTTTGGCGAGGACAAATCAGGTAGAAACTAGGTGTTTGTCCAAGCTTAATTTGCGGGGGGCAATACCCAGGGCCAAGCCAATAAATTCAGTGTGTATAGAATGGGCTACTTACCACTTACATTGTAGGCTCTCTCGCTGTCTGGTTAATGGAATTCTAAGTTTGTTAAACAGTAATGGACAGACAAAAACGACTGGACGGACGGTGCGGATTTTGTTCGCCTAAAAATTAATCTCACCAGTGCCGTAACCCACTGCAACAAGATTAATCTCTAAGTTTTTCGAGGATTTTGGTGCAGTAGACTTCCTTAGGGTCAATCAGTCAGTTTTTGTGATATAAATTTAGCGATGGTGATGGAGCTCACCGAAACCGCCCAGGATTTTTCTTAATTGCACCTCGGCTAATGGCTCCTACGCTTCCGACTTGTGGTGAAGCAGTAGGGCTATTTCGATCTAGGCTGCACTAATTTTTTTCGCTACAAGTCACGTTGATTAACCACCCTAACGACAACGTGATCCCATGTTAGAGAGTATTATTTGGATTCTTTTGCTCGGTTTTTTTGGGGGGCAAATTGCCCAACGGCTCAGGATTCCGGCCCTGGTAGGAATGGTGCTTGTTGGTATTGTCCTCGGCCCCCAGGTGGGGAATGCGATCGCCCCAGAAGTTTTAGCGATCGCCGCTGATCTGCGGACAATGGCGGTGATGGTGATCTTGATGAAAGCAGGTCTGGGCCTCGACCGGGAGAAATTAGCCCAACAGGGTAGTGTGGCCCTCCGCCTCGGTTTTTTACCTGCGACCTGTGAGGCGATCGCCATTATGCTGATTGCGGTGCAACTTTTCCAATTTGATTGGGCGACGGGGCTGTTGTTGGGATGTGTGCTGGGGGCCGAATCACCGGCGGTGATCGTCCCAGGAATGCTGCGGCTAAAGAGTCTCGGTTGGGGCGTCAAAAAAGGGATTCCCGACGCAATTTTAACGGGAAGTGCCCTGTCTGATGTGCTGTTGCTATTAGTGTTTAGTCTGCTGCTGGCCTTTCTCACCCAAACCACGGCGACAGGGGCGACATTAATCGGCGGTCTCAGTCTCAGTCCCTGGCAATTGCTGCCACTGCAAATCGTGACTCAAATTAGCCTCGGCGTCATCCTCGGTTGGGTGACGGCGCGCCTGTTGGTTTCCCTGTTAGCGCGACAAAATTGGACAGATAATGCGGTACAAGATGGGTTGATCGCCGCTGGTTTGGCGCTACTGTTGGTCATTGGGGCGGAATATTTGCCGATTTTCTCCGGTTATCTGGCGGTGATGGGGACGGGTTTTTTCTTAATTGAGTTAGATGCACCTTTGGCCCGTCGCCTGCGGGGAAGTTTTGATAGTCTGTGGGCGATCGCCCAGATTATTCTCTTTGTTTTGCTAGGGGCCAGTATCCAATTGGATGTCCTCGGTGATACATTCTGGCTGGGTCTCTTGGTGTTGGCGGTCGGTACTTTGGGGGGGCGATCGCTCGGCTGGTATCTCTCGACCCTGGGGAGTAACTGGACTGGGCGAGAGCGACTTTTTTTGCTGCCTGGTAACTCTGCCAAAGCGACGGTGCAAGCGGCCATTGGAGCGATTCCCCTGAGCCAGGGCGTTGCTGGGGGTGAAATTATCCTCGCTTTATCGGCCCTCTCTATTTTGGTGACAGCTCCCCTCGGTGCCTGGGCAATTCCCACCTTTGCCCCCAAACTCCTCGAACGGGGCGACATTGACCCCACCAAAGTTTCTGTAAATCGCCGCACTGTCCTCCTGGCTGCCGTAGATACATCGCCCCTGGCCCAGCAAGTTTTAATCAAAACCGCTGAATTGGCCCGTCGTAGTGATGCGGAGGTGATTGTTCTCCATGTGATTCGCACCGATAACCCGGCTGAGTTGCAACGGCTGCGACAACAGACCCGCCGTAACCTTGCAGACATCCGCTATCAGTTTATCGCAACCCCTGGGCCAGTCCCCGCAACGATTATGGACATTGCCCATACCCATCAAGTGAGCGAAATCATTATGGGTAAACGCAACCATCACCCGCCTAATAATTTGCTGATCGGTTCGGTATCCCAGGCCATTTTAGAAAAAAGCCCTTTACCTGTGGTGATTATTGAAGCCTAATTAATATCGATCTGATTTTCTTGTTTGAATTCGGCGATCGCCGTTTCTAACTCCGGCAACGAATCTTGGGTAATCATGAACGTTTTAAATTCTTCATTTTGACTGAGGTACTGCCCATAGGCCGGATCTAAATAGGTGCGGTACTGGTCATCCTTTGCCGTGTAGACCTGGAAAAAGGCGAGGGCGATCGCCTCACTATAATCATTCAACAGTTGGGGGCTCGGTAAATTCAAACGGGGAATGCGATCAAGCAAACCCGTAATCCCCAGATCAAGCCGAGAAATATCCACATGGGCCTGACCCTCCTCCAGGATTAGATATTTTTGCTCACTGCGAATCCACGGAAACGAACGCACCTGCTCAAAAATAAAGGGTGTCGCCGGATCATAGCTTCCCGCTACCACCGCAATGGGAATCTCAATTTGACCCAACGCCGCTTCCCCAAAAATACTGGCATTAACCGGATTTGCTGCAATCACCGCCTGGATCCGTTGATCCCGAAAATTATAACTCTCCGGAGAAAGCTGCAACGCCCGACATTGCAACAACAACGCATTATTAAAAATGCCCCATTCCGCCGCACAATCCTCATTCAACTGCTCAAAATTTGGCGTCGGAAAAGCCCCGGCCACGGCCAAAGCTGTATAACCGCCGTAGGAGTGACCGTAAATACCCACATTTTCTAAATCCAACCGTCCCCCAAACTCAGTGTCATTGCGCCGTTCCAACTCGTCCAACGTAAAACTAATATCGAGGGGGCGATTCACAAATTCCTGCAAATCAGACACCTGGCGCTGGTAACCCACCGCAAATTCCTCCAGATAGGCCAAATCGCTCCCCGGATGTTGCGGTACCACCACCACAAACCCATAACTGGCCAAGTGTTGCGCCAAATTACGATGCTTTTCGGGGGCAGAGGCTAATCCATGGGAAATCAAAATAACAGGCACTTTCTCCCCCAAAGGTTTTTGAGGACGATAGATCTGGGCATAAAATTGGCGATCGCGTTTTTGATCAGCCAACTGCCACGTCTCCATCTCCACAGCGAATATTCCCATCTTTCTCAAATCAGGGCGTTGCCCATAATCAGCCACCGCCGCGAATTTTGCCTCCTGCTTAGCCAATTGTTCAACTTCCTCAATAAATCGTTCTGTTCCCGCTAGAATCGTGGAGACATTTTCCGCAAAACCAAATAATTGTTCTAAATCAACCTGAACATCAACACCCAAATTATCCAGAACATTTAATAACGTCAGGCCATTTTCCTCAAAGGCAGATTTAATAATTGCCCCCCGCAGCGCGTACTTGCCATTACGTCCTCCACGAATATTGACCACTTGACCAAAAGATTCTAATAACCTTTCCCCTTCATCGGTTTTTAAACTGCGAGCCAATAGCACCGGATCAATTTCAATTTTTCGGGTGAGAGCCGTTTGCAGTAATTGACGTTCTTCTGTATCTGCTCCCACAATATCCAAGTAAAATTTCAGGTCGAGGGGAACATTCCCCGTTGCAGCAAAACTTTTCAGAGAGTCAATCTTTAAAGACTCCATTAGTGGGCTGTAGATAAAATAAATTTTTTCAGCGGCCTGTGATGATGCGCCCAAAGTCATCATGGGAATCAATCCCAAACCTAGACTAAAGATCCAAGATGTAATTTTATTTGCCTTTTTTCCCACAATTGTCACCCTGTTGATTATTAGATAAACTGCCGATTATAAATATCGATATCTCAGTACGGGACAAAAAGCTTGAAAAGAATAGAAAGAGAGAGGGTTTGATAGAAATAAGCACAAATCAATTAACCCTTCATGAATCAGATTAGCGAAATTCGCCGCCAATTGCGACCTCATCTCGGATGGCATGGAGCCAGACTGTCATTTATCGCCCTCTTCCTGATAGCACTGTTCCGGGCCAAAACCGTCAATCTCGCTGAACTTGCCACCGTTTGGGGAGGCAATGCAGCAGAAGAATTTAACTACAAACGCATGCAGAAATTCTTTCAGTCCTTTGACGTCAACATGGACAAAAGCGCCAGGATGGTGATGAACAGTGCAGCTATCCCGCAATCTTGAGTTTTAAGCATCGACCGCACTAACTGATCCTTTGGGGCAACGGATTTCAATATCTTGATATTTTGTTTTATCCATGAAGGTATTGGCTATCCGCTGATGTGAAAAATGTTGGAGAAAAAGAAAGGAAACAGTAACAGTATGGATTTGCTTGAACGCTTTGAAGTTCTATTTCTCGATATTGAGATTGCCTATCTCACGAGAGACCGGGAGTTTATTGGCAAACCCTGGCTGTCGTATCTGATGCTGGATAAACCAATCTCCCTTTCGTCTGCGCATACGTCAGATAGAAAAGATAAGGAGCGAAACAGGTGCGACAAGAATGCTGCCAGGAAAACGGTGGGGGTGGAGTCGTCAAGTCTATGTCATGGGCACTCGTCTCGACTCGAAACGAAGAGCTAGTAACAATGAGGATGAGTTTCTGATTATCATCACCACCCATGATCCTCAAAATGCTTTAACAGATTACCGTCGTCGCTGGGGAATTGAAACCCTGTTTGGGGCTCTTAAGGCCCGTGGCTTTTGCTTGGAATCGACTCATTTTACCGATAAGGTGCGTTTTGGCCATTGGCTTTGTCTGGGCCATGAAGGAGGGTTTATGGCGACTATTAGTACGACAACTCCTGCGGGAAAATTGGTCTTTGGCATCTTTGGCATCTTTGCATCGTTGGCTGAGTTTGAGCGGGATTTGATTCGAGAAGGTACCATTGCGGATTTGGCGGCAGCTCGCGCTCGAGGACGCAAAGGCGGACGCAAGTTTGAACTTTCCAAGGCTCAGGTACGTTTGGCTCAAGGGGCTATGGCACAGCGAGATACGATCGTTGCGGCTTTATGTCAGGAGTTGAGTATCGCTCGAACAACTCTCTATCGCTATGTTTCACCTAAAAGTGTACTCAGAGATGATGGGTTGCGAGTTCTTAACTCTTAACATACGATTTTTTTCTTTTCATGAGCTTATAGTCAATCACTGGATTTCCTATGTAACAAAGCTTTCAGATATTTACATAATCCTTAGCGTATGATTGGTTTTTTCCGTTCCATGGTGCGACCCTAGGTAGACTTAAAAATAAAGACAATTGTAACTAAAGTTTTTTTAGCTCAGTTACCGTAGCTGTTTGAAATCATCAACGCGCTTGTTAAATAGATTTGTCAGCAAACTCAATACCGAGCGCTTTTCTTGAATTTTGATATTGACGCTCACAGACATGCCGGATTGTAAGGGCAGCCCATCCAGGCTTTGCTCCTCTAAAGAGATACCCACGGGGAAACGGTAGTAAGGATAAATCTCATCAGGCGGTAAGGCATCGGAACCAACACTGATGACCTCCCCTTCAATGTCACCAAATTTGCTGAACGGAAATGAATCAATTCGAATATCAGCACTAACTGGCCGGGTAGTCTTTTGTTTTGCTTGGAAACGCTCCAGGACAAAGCCGATATCACGGTTCGTGACAAATACTTCAGCCACCAGAGCATCATCGGGGACAATTTTGAGCAGTGGCTCAGCCTGACCAGCACGGGGAACAAAACGAGGACTAGCTTGGAGATCAAAGACAGTCCCTGCAATGGGAGCTGTCACCCCTTGATATTTGAGGGTTTCGTTGACTTGGGCCAGTTGACTCTCAACTTCTGATAGACGCTTGCTGTTTTCAACAATCATTTTGTTGAGTTCACTATCAATGGCGGCTAGGCGTTGTTGAGCCCCATCCACTTGCTCCCGTTGGGAGCGCTCAACAGACGATTCGGCATTGGTGAGCTCTGCATTGGCTTGACGAATATCGAGTTGTAGCCGTTGTTCTTCCCTGAGGAGTTGATCGATTTCGGCACGGCGATTATCGATTTGCTGCTGTTGTTGTTTACGCTCAATTTCACCACTAGAATGCTGTTCAATCAGCTGGGCTTGCCGATCGCCGACCTGCTGTCTTTGGCGCTCAATTTGTAGAGCTGGGATAGCTCCGGCCAGTTCAGGGTTCTGCACGCGATTTAAAATTTTAGTTTCAATGTCTAGGCTTTCTTTTGCTTGGGTTAAGGTCTGCTGGTTGCGATCGCGAATATCCGCAAGCACCTGTTGATCGATGGCGAGTTGTGTTCGAGCATTAGCCAGTTGTGATCTCGTTTGGGCTAACCGTTGCTGTAATTGCTCTAATTCGAGTTGGGATGCCATCACACGTGATTGGGTCTCCCGTTGGGCCGCCGATACCCGGGCCGCTTGGCTAGCACTGAGAGGACTGTTATTTTCACCAATCTGGGCCCGGAGTACTTGGGTTTCACTGATCAAACTAAGACGATTGAGTGCCAAAGCCCTCACCTCTGGTGGTAGATCTATACGGATGAGCTGCTGTTGTAAAGCCTGGATATTGGCAGTATTACTGAGGATGGCACGGTAAAGTTGATTTTCTTGGAGTAAAGATTGCTTGATCGCTGAGAGAGATTTTTGACTAGCGGCGGCGGCGTCAGAATCAAAGGTTAATAACAATTCGCCTGCTTCGACCTGATCACCATCTTCTACAAAAACTTCTTTAACAACACCATTGATGGGCGCTTGAATCTCCTGAACGGTTTTTTGGGGCTGCAGCTGACCGGTTGCAGTGACAACCTGCTCAATTTTAGCGATCGCCGCCCAAGCGACAGTGGAAACAGTGACCCCAAGGATCACCCAGATAATAGTGCGGGAGAGGGTCGGAGATTGGCGCAACACCACAGGCTGATCAAAGTCAGGTTGCTCGGTTGCCTTGCGGATAGCATCTTCAGAAAAATTGGAGTTAGAAGTAGTTTGGGTCATGGGTTTAGCGATCGCCTTTGCAAAAGATCAACAATAAAGAATCGAAATAAATCAGAGAAATTAGGCAAATTAAGCCTCACTGCGGGACTGCTGCTGATAAAGGCTGTAATATCGCCCCCGCATTGCCATTAACTCGTCGTGGGTTCCCTGTTCCGCCACACAGCCCTCGTGCATTAGTACAATCACATCAGCATCCTTAATCGTGTCGAGGCGGTGAGTGATAAAAAATACCGTCGTATCGTGAAATGCTGTCTTGAGGTTATTGCATACCTCCCGCTCCGTTAAATAATCGAGGGCGCTGGTGGCTTCGTCCAACACCAAAATCTGGGGACGCTGTAACACCGAGCGGGCGATCGCAATCCGTTGTTTTTGTCCCCCAGAGAGTGCCGCCCCCCGTTCCCCCACCTGCGTGTTATAGCCATTGGGCAGAGCTTCCATAATGAAATTGTGGGCGGCCGCCACCCGTGCCGCGTATTCAATTTCCGCTGGTTCCGCCTCCGGATTTGTCAGGGCAATATTTTCCTGAATGGTTCCCTCAAACAACAGCGTTTCTTGGGGCACAACCCCCACCTGCCGCCGCAATGAGTACAACTCCACCTTATTCACATCGTAGCCATCGATTAAAATTCGCCCCGCTTCCGGTTCATACAGTCGCGAAAGCAATTTTGTTAAGGTACTTTTTCCCGCACCACTCTGCCCCACCACCGCCACAAAGGTTCCCGCCGGAAAATACAAATTCACATTATTCAGGTTTAACGCCCCATGCTTTTTAAAGCGGAAACTGACATTTTCATAGGTCACTGCCCCTTTAATCAGCGGCATCGGAATATTCTCGCGGTCTTCCTCGCCCTCTTGGGAATGATCGACAATATCGGCTAACCGTTCAAGGGAGATGGAGGTTTCTTGGAAATTCTGCCAAAGTTGGGTGAGTCGTAAAATCGGCGAAGTCACATATCCGGCAATAATCCGAAAGGCGATCAATTGTCCGAGGGTCAACACATCCGGTCCTTCTAATACCAGCGATGTCCCATACCACAGCACCAACAACCCCGACAGTTTATTCAAAAAATTACTCACGGAACTGGATGCCGTTGAAGTAATCACCGTGTTAAAACCCGCCGACACATACCGGGCATATTTTTCCTGCCATTTCCAGCGCGATCGCAGTTCGATGTTTTGAGCTTTTACCGTCTGCACCCCAGTCATTACCTCCACTAAATAGGATTGACTCCGGGCATTTTTCTCGGCTTTTTCCCGCAGTTGCCGCCGAATGATCGGGGAGAAAATCAAGGTCGCCACAATAAAAATAGGGATCACGCTGAGGGCAACCGCCGCTAATTTGCCGTGGTAGTAAAACATCACGACAATATAGACCACGGAAAAAATGGCATCGAGAACAACTGTTAAGGCTGTGCCTGTTAAAAATTGTCTAATTTGCTCTAATTCCCCAACTCTAGTGGAAATTTCCCCGACAGGTCGTTTTTCAAAATATTTCAAAGGTAAACGGAACAGATGATCGATAATTTCGGAACCTAAACTCATATCAATACGGTTAGTGGTATCGACAAAAAGATAGGTTCTTAAACTACTTAAAACTGCTTCAAAGACAGCTAAAATCAACAACAATGCGCCATATACTTGCAGGGTATCACCACTTTGTTGAACGATGACTTTATCAATGATTTGCTGAATAATCAGGGGGTTCGCTAGGGCAAAAAGTTGTACTAAAAAAGAAGCCACTAAAACTTCAATTAAAATCCATTTATATTTTTTAATGGCGGGAATAAACCAACTAAAATCAAAGCGTTCTTCGGGGGTATATTTGCCTTTTTGCAGTAATACAACTTCGACTAAACCATTTTTATCACCCCATCCTTCTATAAAGTCTTGGGGGTTGCGTTTGACTAAGCCCATATTGGGCATTGCCACGGTAATTTGGCGATCGCCCACTTCATAGACCACGGCTAAACTGTCGCGCCATTTCACCATCAGGGGCACAGTGAGACGGGTAACGGTTTTGGTCGGGATTTTCACCAGTTGGGCATTGAGTCCCATCAGCTCGGCGATCGCCCCACAATTGGGCAACGACAAAACATCATAGCGTTTGAATTGTTCGTCCACAACGCGGCGGATAATGTCGCCCTTAAAGCGCATTTTGTAGTATTGCGCCAACATCTGAAAGCAGGCGATCGCCCCTTC
The DNA here is from genome assembly GCF_001521855.1 of Picosynechococcus sp. PCC 73109. Lineage (NCBI taxonomy): Bacteria > Bacillati > Cyanobacteriota > Cyanophyceae > Chroococcales > Geminocystaceae > Picosynechococcus > Picosynechococcus sp. PCC 73109. The sequence continues at coordinate 21,314 of NZ_CP014003.1, read as the reverse complement.
TTTTTCCGTTTTTGCTTTGATGAATGGATAGGTTTTGGGGTTTGTTTCGTCCGGAGTCTCCGGTGCCAAGCCCACAATCTCCACGGGGGCGTAGGGGATCTCTTCCTCTGGCTCTTGTCCATTGTCAAAGGGATCAGGCAACAATTCCACTGGCGGCGGCGGTTCCGGCTCTGGCTGTAAATCTTCGAGTAAATGTGTCCATGCCGATTCGGGAAATCCCACCAAACGGGCGGGCTGAATCCCTTTCACTTCAATGGTTTGCAGCTTTTCTAACTGGAGGCGATCGCCGGGCCCATAACCGAGCAAAGTTCCACCACCACTAAAGAACCATATCTTGCCTAATTCTAGAGAGCTCACTTCCGGACTGGTCGAATCATAGGAGCCCGCGGCTAACTGATACACTTCCGCTTGGGCCGATGCCCCATGGATAATCTCTTTGAGGTTGCCATTGACCTTGGCCTGTTGCGCACAATAATCACTGAGCAAATCAAAAGCTTCTACCATCGAGCAGTGTTCGCTCAATGCTTGATGGAGTTCCGGCGATTGACTAAGTAACGCTAAAAATTCCTGGCTTGTCAAAGTCAAACAAATCACTTCCGTGGAGGCGATCGCCGTTTCACAGGCAACCCCCCGCGCCGCATTCACCCACCCAATTACGCCCCCTTTCTGCAACAAACCCAGGGTCATCGGTGCTTGATTGCGTGGATCATATCCCAGTAAACGCACTTGACCCTGATAAACAATCGACACCTGATGCAACAATTTACCCCGCTGTAAAATCGGTTGTCCCATACGATAGCGAAACGGAGTTGATTTTCCATTTAGCTGTGTCAGCAATTCCAGTGATAACTGATTAAAAGGTGAGGTTTGACTTAAAAATTCTAGATAAGGCAGTTTCATGCGAGACAAAATAGGGCAAAATAATTAAGTTTTAGAACAAGAAAAAAGACATTTAAATTAATGTATCGCTATTCTAAATATTGAATGGTCAGTTGATTTTTAACGGATTCCCTTAACCATTTTTCAAATTGTTCATTTATGAGTCGTTGCCGCATCAATTCATCTAATTGAGCCGGCAGAAACTCTTCTAGGCGCAGCACCACATACCACTCACCAATCTTCATCGGTGCTTTTAACGCTCCGGGCTGGGCATTTTTCAAAACTGCGGTAATTTGGGGGTGGGGCGTACTCATTTCCACGGGACCAACCAATCCCCCTGTTTGCGCCTCTGCTCCCTGGGAATATTGTCCGGCAAGGGGAGCAAATGCTGTCGCATCATCCAGAATTCGAAAGTACAGTTCTTGGGCAATCCCAGCATCCTGGGTGCGAATTAACGAATAAATCATTCGATCTAACTGATCTTTTCGTTCCATAAAATAAGCTTCTATATTATTTCCCCACCTAACTTGTTTAAGCTTTTCAATTTTTAGGGGGCGAGTTGCGATCGCCGATAATTGTTCTGGCTGTAAACCATTATTCTGCAACCAAATTTGTAATTGACTTTCTGACTTTAGTTGTAATTTATTTACAAACTGTTGGATTGCAATCTGGATATCTTCGGGGTTATATTCTATTTCCTCTAAGCTAGTAATTTCTTGATCAAGAATGATTTCTCTAGCTAACTGGGGCAATAATTGGTATTGGACAAGTAACCTAATTAAATCATCTTGTTCCAGGTTTTGTTCTCTAATTCGAATTCTCATGAACGAGTTTCCTTGATGAAATAGTATCTGTAGTGAAAATCAGTCAAAATAATTGAAGCATTTTATTAATTTAATTTGTCTATTATTTTTAAAGTTTTTTTCCAAAATAACGCCAAATTTTTGGTCTAAAAGATTTATGCTAAATTAAAAAAAATTATAGGCTAGCTCAGTCTATTTAATCAGGAGCTTTTGAAGGTGCAATATATAGTTTTTATGCTGAATAGTGGGGCGTGTTTTTTCTTTGAATTTTCTCCTCTAGATACAAGTAAAGGGGGTGAATAAGGATGAAATAACTTTATTCATTAAGGCCAAAGACAGTAGAGTTTCAGGTGTTTTATCAGTTTTTATAAGACCTATTTAAGAATAGAGAATCTCTCCAGAGATTTCGTACAAAACTTAAAAGACTTGGGCAGGATTTATGTCAGCAATCACGCTTCAAAACTTTCAAGAAGGTTCGAGAATGAATCAAAAATGCGTTGACTCCGTTATTGCGTTTGGGTAAACAGTGCCTGACTAATAAGTAAGTTCCAGGGAGGACAGATACTGTTCATCCCTGGAACTTTAATTCAGGGTTAACTTATGCAAAAACCTCGCTTTCAAAACCACTGAGCTGTGCACCGGTAAAGATGCCCAGTAGATCACTGGGACTGGCCGACATCATAGTGTTAGTAGATGTGTCAGCCAACTGAACTTCGTTAACGCTTAAGTTGCCTAAGACAATACGGTCAATGCCGAGTTCAAAGTCAGTGATGATATTAACGCCTGCCCCGGAGTTGAGGACAAAGGTTCCTAGACCCTTGCCACCCGTGAGAATGTCATCACCTATGCCACCATTCAGGATGCCGTTGCCGCGATCGCCGCGCAGGATGTCATCATCACTCCGGCCGTACCCGGAATCGTCACCGCCCAAGGCGTTCATCACATCATCCGAGCTATTGCGGCCCCACATCTGGTTATCCAGGTTATTTAAGGAAGTGGTGTTGTTGCGATTCCCCAGGATACGCTGCCGTAAATTTGTGTTGAAGATATCAAAGCTATCTTCAAAACCTTCTTCATCACTGAAGAGGATGTTGCCCAGATTCACATTGTTGCCAAATGGCCCCAAAACTCTTTGAAAAATAGAGGAAATTAAATTTATCGCTCTAAAGATAACCTGGCCATTAGTAGATTCACCAAGTACACTATCATCACGGAAGTTGAGGTTTTGGATACGCTCATCCAGAGTACGGCCTACATCCTCTTGAGCAAATGCTGTTTCTGGAGTACTGAAGTTATCTAGCAAATACTCAGCTAGAGCATCCTGTTCAGTTCCATCTGCTGCGAAGGTGGCATCCCCGGTTAGCTGATTGTCGTCTTGACCATCGCCATCAAGGTCAGTGAGATCAACTCGGTTGACTGAGTCACCTGTGGGAAATGGATAGCCATCACCACCACTTGCTAAAAAGTTGAGGGTGACAATACGGAAGGTCTGATTAGCATCGCCTACAATTTCGCCATCGCGCACCAGTTCAGCGATAAGGTCATCGTTTTCATCAAAGATGCCAGCACTAATGATGCGATCGCCTTCAGCCAGGTCTGGGTCATAGGAAAACTTAACGCCAGAGATTTGAGGGAATTGACCCGCAACACCAGGAATGAGACTTACACCATGCTCAAGCACCGCCACTAATTCAGCTTTTGTCAGGGTCAGCAAGGTCAAGCCATTGTTAAAGGCCAGAGCCGCTTGGATGTCGTTCTGGCTAATGCCACCTTCAGGCTTAACAACGTTACCGTCACTGTCAACCACTGCTTCGTTAGGCAAACGAACGGCTTCAGTACCGCCAGCAGGGACAACAACTTGCCCAATGGAAGCGCGGATACCGCCACCATTTTTGATGGATACAACTACTTCGGAATCGAATTCTTTGGCGATCGCCAAGTTTGCATCAGCAGTCAAGTTACCCAGGTTGGTTTCCTGTGTCCGCACCCCGTCTGTTTCTTCAGGCGTGTCAAGACCAGAGCGATTGCCGTTGAGGAAGACATCAGAGATACCGAAAACATTGCTTTCAGTAGCAAGAATTTGAGCTTCGATCGCGTTCACAATTTCTTGAATCTCAGGGTCAACCAGATTCTCAGCGTTGAGGTCGGCTACACCTTGAGCATCAGTCGCATAAGCCCCAGATACTGTTGGGTCGTAGCTTTCAGGGATAATGTTACCGTCAGCATCAAAGTCAATCACCAAGCGGCCTACATATTTGTAACTGCCATCTGTGTTGACCAGTGCAGTCTTGGTTCCACCTGCGTTGTCGATAAACTCAGGATAGTCACCTTGATTACTATCCCCTGCACGAGGACGATCGTTCTCATCAAACAGGCGAGTATTGGAACCGCCGCCAACGATGATATCAACGTTAACCAACCGCTCTGCCAAAGCACGCTCAATGTTGAGCTGTTGCATATGAGACAACAGTACAACCTTGTTCATGTCGGGATTTGCAGCCAACAAAGCATCAACCTCAGCCTGAATTTCTGCGGCCAAAGCATCCAACTGTGCTGGAGTAGGATTTAAGTCAAAATCAGATGGGAAAATGCCCACATCACCAGAGTTCGAGATTTTGTCCAGGGTTGGTGTGGTCGCACCCACGACACCAATATCCTCACCATTGACATCAATCACTGTGGAAGAAGTAACAACGTTGGCTTGAGGAGCCTGACCACCTGCAACAGCTAAAGGAGCCAAATTTGCATCGGTGGAGAAGTCTAAGTTAGCGGATAGATAGGGGAAGTTAGCCCCAGTGAAATCTTCACCCAAGATCCTTCCCGGAGCAGAGCCGTCAATTAAGCTAGCTAGGGTTTCGGTACCGAAGTCGAATTCATGGTTACCGAGGGCGATCGCCTGGAAACCCAATTCATTTTGGATTTGGATATCAGCAATACCCCCAGAACCAAAAGCAGCTGCAGAAGCATCAAAGAACAAGCCAGGAATGAATGCATCACCGGAGGACAACGTTAAGGTGTTATCGACAATGCCGTCATTACCCAGGTCTTGAGCACGGAGCGCATTCAAGACGGCGGAGAAGTTGGGAATATCCTGAACTGCAGCGGCGCCAGCTTCCTGATCAGCTGCATGGAGCAACTCTAGGGTGAAAACTTCAGGCTCTGATGACAGATCCAGGCCGATGATTAATGGATCGTGGTCAGACGAGCGAAATGGATTTGCTCCAAACAGCCCATCAATTTGCGCCTGAGGCTTGAAGTTGGTGTTGTAATCAAATGCAGAAGCTTCATCGGCGTTGATGTGCCATTCGGCGGCATCCACGACCTGAGATGCAAGAGATTCATTCGCCAATGCATAATCCAAGGCACCAAACGCTTGAACTTGGGGACTCGTTTCCAAATCTAGTGGGAAACCAAAGGAGTAGATGCTTTCACCGTCAGGAAGGAATTTTTCAATCGTATCCACATAACCTTCATCTAGCAGATATTGGATGGGATCTTCCATTCCATAGGCGTTGAGGTCACCCAGAATCAGGAAGTCGCTGTCACCGGAACCGGTGGGATCAGTATCTAACCAAGCATTTACTGCGATCGCTGCTTGCAGACGGGCCTCATTATTGTTGCCAGTGCCGTCACCCGTCCCGGCATTATTCCCAAAGGGACTTACTGAGCCTTTGGACTTAAAGTGGTTGTTGACTGCCGTGAAGGTTTCCCCGGTCGCTAACTCTTCAAAAGTGACAGCGATAGGATTCCGGCTAGTGCCAGAGCCATCAAATACGGGGTTACCTGGGTCAACACCGAGCCCTGCGAGATCACTATCAGAAAGAACTGCGACTGTCGTACCTTCAGCAATGCCGACCGTATTTGCGTTGTAAATGAAACCCACCGCGATCGCATCTGTTCCTACATAGTCCGTACCGGGATCCACATACTGATAGTTCGCCCCCGGAATCACTGCATTCAAGGCATCAGCTAGAAAGCCAATCGCAAACTCACCGTCACCATTGACATCGCCAAACTCGTTTTCGAGTTCGACTAGACCAAAGACATCTGCTTCAATCTCCGCTAGCGCTGAGACTAACTTGGCCACCTGGCGATCAAACTCTTCCTGGTTATCAGCACCCCGGGGATCGAGGCCGTCGGGTCCAGACGTCAAGTTTTCATCGCCCAGTGAGGTAAAGAAGTTCAAGACATTAAAGGATGCGACCTTAAGGCTACCGCCAACATCTGGAGCTTCGGTCGGACGAGGGTTAGTGTTAACAAACTCCACGGTATCAACGGGATTGATGCGATAGATTTCGTCACCAGAGCCTCCGGAACCGCGACTAAACCGCACTACCCCAGTGAGACCAGTCACTGTGTCGCCCACATTCAAATCGTCATTCGCATCCAGTTGTCCTGCCGCATCTCCTGGTTCAGAGGGAATCTCGAACGGAATCATTGCCGGATTTTGAGCAGTACTGCCATCATCCAAAATCACCGTGTTGCGTACGCCCAGGTCTTGGTAAGCTTGGAAACCGTCAACGCTGGGCATATTAGTCTGGGTATAAGTTTCCAATCGGCCATCGGCGTAGAGGCCGATATCGCCGAAACGACCCAGTGTAAAGAGGTCGGACACGGTCAATTCCTGAGGAATGGTGACCAACATACCTTCATAGGCTTCCAGATCCGCAATCAGGGCACCGTCACTGTTGGTCACTGTCTCCGCGACCGGAAATGTCAACGTGGCTGGAGTCACCTGGTTGCTATTGTCACTGTCATTGATGACTTCGACTGTCACTCCTGAAAGTTGAGTTTCTCCGAAGAACTCATTCACTGTACCTGTCACGCGAACAATATCACCAACGTTCACATCTACAATCGGACTGTTGCCGTCAAAGATAAACAGTCCTTCCGAAGTAGCCGCATCCCCGTCAGCGTCAGCATCTTCTTCTTGTACAAAGAAGCCATTGAAATCACCGTTTGTACCCGCATCGCCATCTTGAAAATCGCCGACCACTACGGCTTCAATGGTGACCAGTTCGCCTTCCAGGGGACTCACGTCACCATTTCCTTGAATCGTGCTGATCAGGGTCAAGGGAGAAGGATCATCATCGCTAATACTACTTACACTAAAAGCATTTGCAGGCAGTATTTGTCTCGTGCTGTCATTTCCAGACCAGTTAGATTTATTGCTAATGGCTGCAAGTAATTCTGCTTTGGTTCCAGTCGTGATTCCTGTGTAAATGGCGTTATCAATTTCGTCTAAAGCAACTGCAGTTTCGCCATTGACCAATCCTGTAGGTAGAGCAGACGTATTGGAGTTAGTAGAATCAGATTGCCAAACACCAGGATTACCTTCGCTGTTGAGAGCGTAAATAAACGTAGGGCTGCTTGCATCTCCTTGGTAAGCAATAATTTGGTCACCAGAAGCTGAGAACGAAATACCACTAACAACAGGATTAATAATTGTCCCAGCATCAACATCTGTGAGTGCAGTCCAGGTAAACGTACCTTCATTGGATCTGAATGTACCAGCCGCTTGCCAGCCGTTATCAGTAAAGTTAATCTCTGTGCCAGCTCCCAGATCAATTAAAGGGACAAAAGCAAATTCGTCAGGGTTATCAAAATTAAAACCGATGATAGCAATATCACCTGCGGACAAAATCGTAGCCGTCACGTTAAATTCTCCCTTTGAATTTGAATTAAGTTAAATCGGGTAAATCGGAAATGTTTTGTTAATTTGAGAAAAGCCATGATTAATGAAAAATCCTCATGCATCATTGCATTTGTTAATTTGCAAGTCTGAGGGAATCGCCTCACAATACAAGGACTTCAAAGTTGCATGCCGATTCTTCTAATCACTCATCTGCCAAAATGTTCATCGAAGTTAGGAGGTAGTTTTAGGTATCCTAAATTCGACGATTATATTTGGGGTCAATATGATCTATGCTGATGAAACTAATAACATCGAGCTCTCAAAAAATGCCGCTAATAGAAGCGGTTCGAAATAGTGACGCTATCTTTCGTACCATCAACATTGTTCAAATTGACACCTAAATTGAAATTTTGCCTTAAAGAAAGCTACAGATTTTGAGCTGAGTTAGGTTTAGTTGTCATACACTTTAAAAACTTATCCAACAAAATAATCTCCTAGTTTCCTAAAGAAACAGTAAAGCCTGCCTTAAATCTTGGAGAAAATACGCGGAAATCCCAGGAAAATACTTAGGTTTTCTCAGCGACTGCTTATAAGGTAAAGATAAAGAGACAGGATGTCTTGCTTCTATATTTAGTAAGGTCAAGCAAAAGTATGACGAGAACACAATAGGTTACAATTTTACTGGATGGCAAAGTATATTTTGGTTTGTGAGAAATAATTTAGTTTTCTCTAAATGTATAGTCAATCACATTAGATTACTGTGGAATTTTATCCATCACCATAATTCATTATCAATCCCCCCCTTTAGTATTATCTTAAATAAAGTTTTACTTTTAATTTTTTAATCCCACAGCATTTTTATGGTGATTAGGGTGCAATTTGGGGTTTGCATGACTTATAGCTAATTCAGGGATATTGCCAAAAGTCTATTCTGTTGACTCCAAACAAAAGTTTGTTCAGTCTCGATGGAAGTAATTTAAACTTGTGCGATCACCTTCAAAAGCTAAATTTTTCCCGAAGCATGACGATCAACAAAATAGACTGTATTTCTCAGAAATGGTTTTACAGTGGAGAGTGTCCAACTTTTCAAAGATTACTCTATGATTACCGTTCCTGGGGGAACTATCAAACCCCATTGGTTTGTCCGTCGTGATCTCGATGGTTTTTTTGGCCTCGCACTGAATAATTTTGTCCAAATCCTAGTTATTGTTAGTCTGACTCAAGGGGTGCTGCAATTTCCGGTCGAACTGCTTTATGGCCGCATTTTGCCAGGTAGTGCCCTTAGTTTAATCGTCGGCAATGCTTATTACAGTTGGCTCGCCTATAAGCAGGGTTGCGCAGAACAGCGGGACGATATTGCTGCCCTTCCCTATGGCATCAATACCATCAGTTTATTTGCTTATATTTTTCTCGTGATGTTGCCTGTCCGTCTCCAGGCGATCGCCACCGTCGCCGACATCCTGAAAAAAACAAAAATTCTGCTGATTAACTTTCCAACCCTTTCTTTATCAACCTCAATCCCCTTAAAAATCATGATTCAAGAGATTGCCACTAGCATTCGTACTACAGTCTTTCTTTGGTTACTTACTGCTTTGATTTACCCTTTGCTGATTTTCATGATCGGTCAGGGCCTTTTTCCAATCCAAGCCAACGGCAGTCTAATTGTGAATAACCAAGGGCAAGTCATTGGCTCTAGCCTCATCGGTCAAGCCTTTAATAGCGAAGACTATTTCTGGGGTCGCCCTAGCGCAGTCAATTACAGTATCGGCGAAGATGCCGCCCCTACCGGACTATCCGGAGCGACGAACCTAGCTCCCAGTAATCCTGACCTGTTGGCATTGGTTAAGGAAAGAGCCGAAATCCTGCGGGCTGCCGATCTTGAGCCGACTGCTGACCTGCTCTACAGTTCTGGCTCTGGCCTCGACCCCCATATTTCTCCTACTAGTGCGATCGCTCAAATCGACCGGATTGCCGCCGCTCGTAATCTTTCCCCTGATGACTTAAAAATCTTAATTGAACAGAATACCGAAGGACGATTCTTAGGAATTTTTGGTGAACCTGCTGTCAACACAGTCACCCTTAATTTGGCCCTTGATCAGCTCTAAAGCTTTGAAAACAGGAACTTTCTAGCCTGCATATTCTCTGACTATCCTCTTGCTCTTTTAGATGTACAACCCTACTGCGATCGCCGCTACTAACTACCAAATACTCCCCCGTCGAGGCAAACACAAAATTTTTATTGGCATGGCCCCTGGAGTTGGTAAAACATACCGAATGCTCGAAGAAGGACATGCCCTTAAGCAAGATGGTGTTGATGTGGCTATTGGCTTATTAGAAGCCCATGGGCGGGAGGAAACAACCCTGAAAGCTGAAGGCTTAGAGCTAATTCCTCGTAAACAAGTTTATTGTCGAAATGTTTTATTGCAAGAAATGGATACCGAGGAAATCTTAAGGCGATCGCCCCAGTTAGTCCTGATAGATGAACTAGCCCACACGAATATACCCGGCTCTAAACAAGAAAAACGTTATCAAGATGTTGAAAAAATTCTAAATGCCGGAATCGATGTCTATTCAACGGTTAATATTCAGCATCTAGAAAGCTTAAATGATCTCGTATATCGCATTTCTGGGGTTGTAGTAAGAGAACGTATTCCCGACCGAATCATTGATGATGCTGATGAAATTGTTGTAGTTGATGTAACCCCAGAAACATTACAAGAACGACTTCAGGAAGGAAAAATTTATGCGCCTGAAAAAATTGATCAAGCTCTACAAAACTTTTTTCGTCGCAGTAATTTAATTGCTTTAAGAGAATTAGCGCTACGTGAAATTGCCGATAACATTGAAGAAGAATCCATTTCTGAAACTAAAAATCTCCATTACAATATTCGAGAACGGGTTTTAGTATGTATTTCAACTTACCCAAATTCTATTCAGCTTTTACGCCGGGGCGCTCGAATTGCCAATCATATGAATGGACAATTGTTTGTGTTATTTGTAGCACCTGCGGGTAAATTTTTATCAAAATCAGAAGCATTACATATCGAGACATGCAAACGATTGTGTCAAGAATTTACAGGGGAATTCTTAAGGATAGAATCACCGAATATTGTTACCACAATCGTCAAAATTGCAACCCAAGAACGTATTACTCAAATTGTTTTAGGGGAAACTCGTCGCTCCCGATTTCAATTATTATTCAAAGGCTCTATTGTACAGCAGCTAATGAGAGCATTACCCCAAGTTGATATACATATCATTGCCAATAATTAAAATTCAACTAACTGGACAAGAGAACGCACTTAAACAGCAAGCATCGATTATAAAAAGTATCGTCTCAATCCTCTATTCAGAAGATATCCTGATGAAAGCAAAGCCGTAAAGATTGCTCGAAAATTCAAGCATCTCCCCCCAAAGGCGGCGTTTTTTTATGTTTTTATGAGAGTCCAAGATAAGGGACAAGATAAATTTGAATTCCGGGGACGGACGGGGGCGATCGCATAACCTCTACTGCTTCTAATGATTTTGATGATCAAAAAAATGAAGAAGATCAATAACCATGACCTTGCCTCCAGGATCCGTTCTCCAATTTTTTTAACCTGCGGAATGTAGGAATTAGGGCAGCGCGAAAGTACGGGTATGTAAATTATTTTGTGCAAGCGGTCAAAATCAATAAATCAGTAACGGTGTTTATTTAGCAATGGACCCGTTTTGGTCGCTAAGGCTAAAACCATTGATATATAAACTTTTCAAGCATGAGTATAATAACTCATTAAAAGTTCGACTTTGACAAACCGTATTCTTCAGCAAATATATAACTGTCCCATTTATGATGCTTAGAGCAATAACCCAAAAAGTCTAGAAGTCTTATAAATAGTGGGTTTGGCAAGAATAATTGTCCCATTTAAACATAGAAGTGGGACAGTATTCTGACTTTCTAGGAACTCAAAAGTTGACCTCCAGAATTGCTTAGTGAGCAAAACGGATCCATTGCTAAATAAACACCAAATAGTGATGACCTTCAAGAATTGGCTAAGGGTTGCGACCTACTCATCTTGCCAACGACCCCGGATGTAGTCAGTCTAGAACCGATGCTGGCGATCGCCAATGATGTGGGAGATGCAAAGTATCGAGCATTACTCACAATTGTGCCCCCATACCCTAGCAAGGAAGGGGAAACGATGCGTAATGAGTTAATCGCAAACGGTATCCCTACTTTTCAAAGCATGATTCGCCGTAGCGCTGCTTTTCAAAAAGCGGCTTTAGCTGGTAAACCAGTAAACCAGATGTCTGGTAGAGATAGAATCCCTTGGAATGACTTTGAGGCACTGGGTAAAGAAATTATGGAGGTACTAAGAAAATGAGCGGCAAATTTGGAGACATCATCGGCAGAGCAAAACAAACCAGTAAACCAGATAACCAGATATCTGACCAACAAAATAATCAGCAATCTGCTCAGTCCACCGAGACCGAAAAAATGGTGAATCTTTGTGCGAAGGTTCCCAAGTCTCTCAGGCAGCATTGGGCGGCAGAGGCTAAACGAAACGGCATCACCATGACAGAAGTAATCATTGATGCTCTTAACCAGAAGTTTGGCAAACCATAAAACCAGATTTAATGCTATGGTCGCTTTTCTTTTGACGAAATGACCCCATAAAACCCCAGATTTTTCGTTGGGATTGTAGTTCAAAGAGCTGGGTGAATCTCCTTTTATTCAGGCAGGATGCAGTCGAAGCGGCTCTATCCCGCCGTTTCCTTTTAAACCAGTGGGAAAAGGCATCGGTGGGCAACCTCACCACAGTCATCAGGGCGATGCAGGATTTAGAGGAAATTATCGATGATGTCCCGGCGGCGATCGCCTCTTGCTAGAAGCTAAATGACCGGGTTAGAGGCTGTTTCATTTTGACTCTGCTGTCCGAAATGGAGGTAAAGGGGTTGAAGTAATAGGCGTTTGCTTAAGTTCAGTCATTGATAGGCTTGAGCTAATTTTTCTGTAACCTCTGAAAATAGCGTGGCTCGATAAAACCGCTTACTTGTCGATTGACAAGTAAAAAAATAGCACCTATCTTGGAATCAAGACATGAATCGAAATCGACATCCCAATAAAGAAATCGAAGCGGCGCTGGAGTACGCAGAAGCTAACGGCTGGAGAGTGGAAATAGGCGGCGGGCATTGTTGGGGGAGACTCCTATGCCCCGAAAACAAGGGCTGTCGCAATCGTCTGTTTTGCGCTAATTCGATTTGGTCTACGCCGAAAAATCCTCAAGGTCATGCCAGAAATATTCGTAAATGGGTTGATGGCTGCGATGAGAATAGGGAATGAATAAAGGACTAAAACCATGAAATACTATAACTTTGAGCTATCTTTCAGGCTCCCTGGTGTCAATACAAACCCTGAGCAATACTTAGACGCACTATTTGAGGCTGGCTGCGACGATGCAATGATCGGTATGGGCCGTAATGGGTTTATAGGAGCTGACTTTAGTCGGGAATCTGAATCTTTAGAGTTAGCTGTCGAGTCCGCAATTAAAGATATCGAGAGCGCTATTCCCGGAGCTGTACTGATTGAGGCTGGGCCAGATTTAGTCGGGGCTTCAGATATTGCTGCTATTCTCGGATGTAGTCGCCAGAATATTAGACAGCACCTGACAATGGCTGATGAAAACGGCCCTATTCCTGTATACCAAGGTAAACGCGACCTGTGGCATCTTGCAGAAGTTCTGATCTGGTTACGAGATGCTAAAGGGTTAAAAATTGAACCTGAACTAATAGAAGTCGCGGCTTACGTGATGACATTCAACTCGAATTGCCAGTCTAAAAAAACCAAAAAAGTAGCGGCCTTGGCTTAATCATCTATGGTCAACTACAAGCCTTTTTTACGAATCCGATTCACGCCTGAGAGCGATTTATAAAGAAGGCTCCTCGGCGTAATAATTTTTCTTATGGTCGCCGCCCGCTTTGGTTGAACTTACCCTCAAAAGTTTCAACACATTCAAAAATCCTCTCAATTTTCCGACCTAAGGAAATCAGTCTCCGATAGCGGCGATTTTGCCTCCGTCAGAAAAAAACCTCCAGAGGTGCGTCAGGTGTGGGGAAATTTTTTCTTTATCACCAGGAGGTAATTGATTATCATTGCTCAGCTCTTTTTGGTCATCTGCTGGAGATTTGGTGATACTCTACTGGCTTTTTGCTGGTCTTTTGTCTCTTGTTTGCTGGATATTCTCAATAAATCTGGATAATCTAGCAGTTATTGCAAATACAATCTTTCTTGAGTTGTTCAGGCTTTAGCAAAGCACCATCTAATCCCCACCAGATAACTAGCATTTCACCATCAAGACTAATTACAAACAATTGTACTGATTAATCTTGCGTCCATTATTTAATTTATTCGTCCGTCCGCCACTTAAAGGAGAGTGATTAAAAACGGGGGAATCAAGCAGCATTAGGCACTCCAGTTTCCTTCAGTGGCGGAGAATACCATCGGTCAACCACTTCTTTCCAGTCTTGATTTAGGACTTTAGTTCTCACCTGTAGTAATAGATGAGCACCCTTCGGAGTCCATCGCATTTGCTGCTTCTTCTCCATTCGTTTAGCCACGACTTGATTGACTGTAGATTCCACAAATCCCGTTGAGATGCGCTCCCCACAGCGGTAACGTTCTCCATAGTTGGGAATAAAATGGCCATTGTTCTGAATATACGTGTAGAACTCAGCAATAGCCCGCCGCATCTTTTTGAGTTTCGGATAATTACTTTCGAGAAAGTCAGCATCCTCCTCCAGCCATTCCAGCTCTTGTAATGCCCTGAATACATTCCCATGCCAGAGATACCATTTGACACTCTTTAGCCTCTCTACCATAGACTTGCCATTGTCTAAATCATAGTGCTTCAACCCCCTGAGATATTGACTGAGCTGAGTGATCCGCATGGTGACATGAAACCAGTCCAGAAGATATTCCGCTTGAGGATTGAGAAATCGCTGCAAGTCTCGGACTGTATCGCCTCCATCAGAAAAGAAGGTAACCTGCTAATTCATTTGCATTCCTTGGGATTTTAGGAGTTCAAATAACCGTCGCTTTGGTTTGGTGTCATAGGTCTGGACAAAACCAAAGCTTTTGCCAGGTCCTTCATCTGGAATACTCTTGCCCACAATCAGTTCAAAATGGCGCTGTTGTTTACTCCCTTTAGAACAGTGAGCATGGATATAGGCACCATCAATTCCTACATTGAGGGGAAGCTCAGGTCGAGGGAGTTGCTCCCATTGGCGAGGGCTACCTTCTACATACATAATTTGTTCTTCTCCCAATTCATCATCGAGCTTTTGCCCCATTTGATGCAGGTGATATCTCACGGTAGAAGGATTAAGGGTGCCGTTCAATGGCAACACCTCATCAAGTAACTGGACACTCAGACCATAGGAAACCAGGGAGGCAAATTTTGTCTGCAGGTAAAGGTATTCAGGAGACTGCCGTTCAGTCAGGAGTAAGGCTAATGGGCTAAAGCTTTTTGTTGCTTGGGACTGGCAGGGACAATGAAAAAATCGAGGACTAGTTAACGTCAGCTTCCCAAATACAGAACGATAAATTAGCTTATGTTTCCCTTTGCATTTACGCGGTTGACCACAGTCTGGACAAAACGCCTGTTGCTCTACATATTGACTGACCTGTGACGAAACCATTTCTTGTTGGATCCCTTGCAGAATCTGTTTTGATTCGGCCAAAGTCAAGCCTAGATTAGTAGGAGTCAATGGGCCTCGCTCCAATTGAGCGACATCCTCAATGATTTTTATGCTGCCATCATCGGCTTCAATCCTTAAGCTGATTTTGATATTCATAAGCCTAGAAAATAATGTCCTCTCGAAAAGCTGGGTCGTCACTCAAGGGATTTTGCTGTAAGCGATGATTGAGTTTTGGTAACTCAAGGTTGTCTAGTAGCAGCCAATAACTCAGTTGCCGAAGTTCACTCAGATGTGGCTTAAGCTCATCATCTCCTTGGAAAAGAATTTCAGCCATGCGGTGGAGTACCATTCCTGTAGAGAATTCCTGTCTAAGTTCCTGGAAAGCCCAAGCTCTTCCACAATCTTCAATGGGGCCATTTCGTTTACCCTTCAATACAAATCGGGTAAGTTTTTTCGGGCTCAAGTTCAGTTATCTTTTCAACTCGCAGTTGTACCTGCCAGTTATCGTAATAGTTGTACTCGTAGCGAAACCGTTCTCGCACCCGCAAACCCAGACTTAAGAGAGTCACAGAATGGGGATCATCGCTGAAGCATTCCCCACCAATATGATGGATGCCGTAGGAGTTGCCGTGGATGACGAAGCGATGTAAATATGTGTCGCTCCAGCCAAAAGCGATCTGTAGAATAAAATGTAGTTGAGCAATCGTTGTGTCGCCTCTCACTAGGAACCGACGCCAGATCATTGGGCTGACACCGACAATAACAGCTTTGATCTGAAATACATGTGAGCCTGAGCCACTATCCATACCACTACATCAACGAATAGACTCAATAGTCTTATAAAGTGTACTTTGCAAGACTGTGCAAAACAGTGTTTTATTTAATGTCTCATTATGGCTTTATCATCGTGTCTAAGACGTTATAAAACATTACGGTGAGTCATCATGGCGATGGTTGGCTACGCGCGAGTCAGTTCTGTTGGGCAGAGTCTGGAAGTTCAAATCGAGAAGCTCAAGCATTGCGACAAGATTTTCAAAGAAAAGTGCAGTGGTGTCTCTTACAAACGCCCTAGGCTTAAAGCCTGTCTTGAATATGTCAGAGAAGGCGACACATTAGTTGTGACTCGTTTAGATCGCCTGGCTCGCTCAACCCTGCACCTGTGCGAAATTGCGGAACAATTGGAATCTAAGCAGGTGAATCTTCAAGTGCTTGAACAGAGTATTGATACTGGAGATGCGACCGGACGGCTTTTATTCAATATGTTGGGGGCGATCTCCCAATTTGAAACGGAAATACGTGCGGAACGTCAAATGGATGGCATCCAAAATGCGAAAGCTCGTGGGGTTCAGTTTGGCCGTAAAAAGCAGCTCACGCCAGGTCAATGCCAAGAACTACGTAAAAGACGCTCACAAGGGGTATTAATCAAAACGTTGATGGAAGTCTAAGGCAACTATCTATCGCTATTTGAAGGAAGCGGAAACGGTAAAAAGTTGATGAGAATTTAGATCCCTGCGATCCACTCTGAGTATACTTTCCCCCGTTTTTAATCACTCTCGATCTCCCACAGTATTCAAACCGCTCCTGGGCTGCCATGAGACTCTCTTCTAGGCGGTCTTTTGTGACATATTCGTC
This sequence comes from Picosynechococcus sp. PCC 73109, assembly GCF_001521855.1. Taxonomy (NCBI): domain Bacteria; kingdom Bacillati; phylum Cyanobacteriota; class Cyanophyceae; order Chroococcales; family Geminocystaceae; genus Picosynechococcus; species Picosynechococcus sp. PCC 73109. The sequence continues at coordinate 4,688 of NZ_CP014003.1, read as the reverse complement.
CAAGGGCAGCAGAATCCCTAGGTCTATGGTTGGTGATTCCTGAAGCTGGGTCTGGATATGGGATAGGACTCCCAGAATTTTGTACAGAGCCTTGATGTATTTCAGGTCATTGTTGCGCACCGCGGAACCCTGAAACTTCTTGGCACCGGCACCCAGGAGATAGCAGGCATCGCCATGGGATACCCAAGCATTCTCCACATGGGTATACCCCATCATCCACCCAGAGGAGCGTGGGTAGTCTGGGGGCACTGCCGCGCAGTAGGGGGACATCACAAAACATTGGGTAGAAGTACCCTCTAGGCAATAGGCCACTTTTGTTGCACTACTACCGGGGTCAATCACAATTTTGAGTTTAGACATAATTTATTCCTCCTACTGATGAAGAGAAATTGCCCTGAACAGCACGGATAGAAGTGATTTATTTGTTACACAACTTCATAATGGTTCGTCTGTAAAAGCTGTGATTGTCTTGGGCTGGTCTTGGTTCGGGGGGGCGAATTTTTGCTGAGAATTTTCTCTTATTGATGCTTAGGCTGAAAAGTAAACTTGTATTACTGTTTACTCTGATGGTTAATTGCTGGTTATCCGCTGGGGGTTGGGTGGTATTTTGCTAACATCTGGATAGGTCAATGCAAGTTCTATTCGCAATAGTTGTTGAATGATCCCGGTTTCTTGAGAATTATCAGCAAACAACAGGCAATGAGCCACCTAGCCATGGGCAAAGCGCCATCAACTTCTGACTGTCTAGCCACGGAATCAGAAGCACGCTCTGCCGTTTATCCTCTAGTCAAACCAAGGAAATTTCCCCACACCTTATACACCTCCGGAGGTTTTTTCTGGCGGTGGCAAAATCGCTGCTATCGGAAGCAGATTTCCTTGGGTCGGAAATTTGAGGAAATTTTCCGAGATTTTGGCGATCGCCCATACAACTTTGAAAAAAGTGAGTAATCAAAACAGATATTTTGTTCGTTTCAGTCGTAATGCCTATTGAAATAGGAGGCCCGTATTCTATATCCTTGCCATGGGCATCGGGTCGTTCACCAGCGAGGCCATCTAATGTCCTATCAGCCGCCCTTCACCATTACCCCCCAAATCATTAACCAGATCAGTATTATCTCTCAGTAGATCGGGGCACTCGACCATTCGCCTCTTACCTCCTCCCCAGCGAAAGCCTGATCAAATAGCACCCCATTCATTTGCTTTATGCTGGATATCATTAATACAACCCTGCGCCAAAACCTGACATCCTCCAGTCCACTATCAACAACAAAAAATAACCCAGGCGATCAAGTAAATGATCAAGCCGATCAAGTAAGCGATCAAGTAAAACAACTCCTTGCCATTATGGATGACCAATTTTGGAGCACTAATGCTCTAATGGAATCTTTTTCTCTCACCCGTAAACCCACCTTCCGCAAAAACTATCTCTATCCCGCGATCCAGGCTGGGCTAGTGGTGATGAAATATCCGGATAATCCCCGTCATCCCCAGCAAAAGTACAAAAAGGTAGATGGGTAAGTTTGTCGCTATGCCAGGAATAGCATCACCTCCAACGAAATTACAAGCATCAATCGAACTCCTGGCGCTAGACGCAGCGTATCTCTTTGCCCCTGGTGCAAGATGCGAGTGGTTGAAAAGTGTACCCAGTTGTAAGGATGGATCGCTAACAGTGGGACGTTTCAGTCCCGTAGTCGGGATTTAGTGGTTGGAAAGTTGAGTTCCCAGGAGCATTAAAATTTAACATTCATGAATCGTAATTGTATTTTATCCGCTACTACCCATACTCTAACTATGACTCAACAACAGACAGCCTGTTCTTCAGTAATAACATCAGAACAAGTTCTTGAAACGCTGAGGAACTATCCCAATCTCTTTGAAAAATTTAGTATTAAAACTCTGGCATTATTTGGGTCAACTGCTCATAATCAAGCCACAGCGACCAGTGACTTAGACTTTGTTGTTGAATTTCAAAATGAAACAACCCTTAGCTTGTACATGGACTTAAAGTTTTTCCTGGAAGAATTATTTAATAAACCGGTTGACTTAGCAACCAAAAAGTCTTTAAAAGAAATCATTCGTGAACAAGTATTGAATGAGGCTAAATATGTCTAGGAGCCTTAAGCTTTACCTCAATGATATTCTAACAAGCATTGACAAAATCCAGGAATATAGTGAGGGTCTGGAAAAAGAAGCATTCTTAAAGCACTCACTTATCTTTGATGCAGTGACCCTTAACCTACAAATCATTGGAGAAGCCAGCAAGAAAATCCCAGAACAAATCCGAAATCAGTATCCACATATTCCATGGCGAAACATCATTGGCCTGAGAAACATTATTGCCCACACATACTTTTACTTGGACGAAGACATTCTTTGGCACACTATCCAGCATGAACTGGAACCACTACAAAAGTGCATCCAGGAACTCTGGGATAAAGAAGCATAACTAACCACTAAGTACAGGACAAAAATTGTATGGGGTGAAACCCTGACCCAAGTAGAGGTTGGGTAGAAACGGTAAAAAAGCGACGTAATAAGTCAAAACCATAGCGAAACAAACTCCGCGCTCGACGGCCATGGGCCTTGATAATGCGAATCGGCCTCTGACTATGTCGCCATAAACCCGCTTTCATCGCCCAGACAAACGCAATGGCCAACAGAGCCAGCAGCTTCGACAAACGTCTCTTATCGATAAAATGAGTCGATTCCAAGCAAAAGCCACGGGTTTTGAGGGCTCCAAACAGAGTCTCAATCCCCCAACGCCGACGGTAATCTGTTAAAGCATTTTGAGGCTCATGGGCCGTGATGATAATCAGAAAATCATCATCCGTTTGCTTCGATTTTTGTTTCGAGTCAAGACGAGTAGCGATGACATAGACCAGACGACCCCAGACCCACCGTTTTCCCGGCAGGATTCTTGTCTCACCCATGGCCAATGACCGAAATAAGTGAGCTCCCGCAATCGCTGGTTGTCCTTTACCTTTGCTAATCTTGTCGGTCTGACGGATGCGCAGACGAAAGGGAATGGGCTTATCCAGCATCAGGTATGACAGCCAGGGCTTACCAATAAACTCTCGGTCCCCTGTAAGATAGGCAATTTCCGCATCGGGGAATAAGATTTCAAAACGCTCGAACAAATCCATGCGCTCTGTACTGTTGCTGTTGCCCTTCTTCTTCTCCAGCATTGTCCACATCAGTGGATAACCGATGCCTTCATGGACAACACCCAGCATCAAGATATTGAAATCCGTTGTTCCGAATGACCAGTTGGTGCGGTCAATACTCAGGACCCAAGGTTGCGGGATAGCCGCGATATTCATCACCATCTGGGCGATTTTATCCAGGTTGACCTCAAAGGACTTGAAGAATCGCTGCATGCGCTTGTAATTGGACTCCTCAGTGGCGTCACCTCCCCAGACTGTGGCGAGTTCGGCGAGATTGACGGTTTTCGCCCGGAATAATGCTATCAGGAACATCGCAACGAAGGAGAGTCTGGCTCCATGCCATCCAATATGGGGTCGCAATTGGTCGCGAATTTCGCTAATCTGACTCATGAGGGTTTGCTTGGTTATCTTCTAATTCCTATCAAACCCTCTCCCTCTATCCTTTTCAAGTTTTTGTCCTGTACTGAGAACTAACCAAGGCAAAACAGAAAACAGTTTAACCTTTGTCCTCCAACTTCCCGATGCAGTAAACCATAGTCATCATCGACATCAATGTCCAAGTACCATCAAAGCCTACGTTAATTCGATGACGGAATTCAGCCTCAGACTCATTGGCGTTATATGCCTTAATGAGTTCCATGTAGTCACGGTAAACCCAGTAACTCCAAAAGATAGTAGAGGCCAGGAAGAATAAGGTAAAGAAACGAAACAAGTTTTAAGAAATATGTTTCAGTCCCGTGGTCGGGATTTAGTGGTTGGAAAGTCTAAATCACTGGTTCCCCCCACTGCCTCGTACTGGTTTCAGTCCCGTGGTCGGGATTTAGTGGTTGGAAAGCTTTCTAATTGAGGAAAAACAATGGCGCAAATGAGTTTCAGTCCCGTGATCGGGATTTAGTGGTTAGAAAGCCAAGTCAACACACAAAACCAGGGAATATGGAGTTAGTTTCAGTCCCGTGATCGGGATTTAGTGGTTAGAAAGAAGACAGATAGTTTCCCCCTGGTAATTGGCCGATGTTTCAGTCCCGTGATCGGGATTTAGTGGTTAGAAAGAGTCACAGAGCGGGTTTCTGCTTCACCACTTGCTTGTTTCAGTCCCGTGATCGGGATTTAGTGGTTAGAAAGTTTTTCTCTTTGGCCGGGTGGCACTTTTCGTAAGTTTCAGTCCCGTGATCGGGATTTAGTGGTTAGAAAGAATTGCCCCGCGTCAAAACTCAATCGCATCGCATTGTGGTTTCAGTCCCGTGATCGGGATTTAGTGGTTAGAAAGCCACAGCAATAACTTCTGTGCTCGCGCCCCCCCCGCCGTGTTTCAGTCCCGTGATCGGGATTTAGTGGTTAGAAAGAAACCGCACTCTTGTCCCCGGATGACTCGCCATAAGTTTCAGTCCCGTGATCGGGATTTAGTGGTTAGAAAGCGTTGGGTCAATCAGAAGCCTGATAGAAAGCTTGGGTTTCAGTCCCGTGATCGGGATTTAGTGGTTAGAAAGTTCTAGTTTTTCTCCCAGGCAATCTGTTTTCGCGCTT
>NZ_CP014002.1:0-47076 GCF_001521855.1 Picosynechococcus sp. PCC 73109 | reverse complement strand
TGATCCAAAGTTTTTAGAGTTCGATATCTCTAAGAATAAAAGCTGAACCTCAAAAAAGGAAAAAGTTTTACATCAATATCGACAATGATGGCGATCACCCCACATCCCTGGTTTAAGTTCGAGGGGACAGGAAATAAGGTGTCGTCCGCGCAAAGCGCCGATGACGGTTGTCTTTGATTATTCAAAAAGCCGCATACTGCCGCTTTACCTGTCCCCATTCAGGTTATTGCCTACCTTCCGCTCACTGCCCACCAAGTCTCATCCTGCTGTCCCAGAAAGTCCTGTTCCCGAAAGGTTACTTGCCGCCAACGTGACTGCTACTTTCTAAACCCCAATCCCCTACTGATGGGTATAGGCGGAGCGACAGGATAGAAATAAGGATGCCGCACGATTGCGGCGTAATTACGCTTCCTTAGCCGCGAAAAGGCATTTTAGCAACACCAGTCCGCCGGAGTCCGTTAGCCCGTGTCTTTTTACGTTGGCCTCCTACGTCGGCGATCTTCGGCTGTCGGGCAGTTTTTATACGTTGGGGCCTAAGCAAGCTACGTCCCTATCCCGGCGTTTGTGGCGTGCTTTTTTTGTTTCTTGGGCGGCACGTCGCTAGTAGAAAGAGAGAGGGGTGGGTTGGAGGGGGTAGGGGCGCGCGTAGCGTGTGCTTTTGCCCTTTTGTGTGTTGGTCGGCTGTTTTCGTGGTCGGGGGCTGTTTGTTTTTGCCGTAGCCCCCTGCCGCTCGTGGGCCTTGCGGCCCTGCGGGTTTAGATCAAAGTTAGCTGTCTTTGTTCTGCCCAGCTCGGCACTTGGCTACCGTCGAGAGGGTAGATTGTCACCCTTAGCCCTTTCTTTACGGCATAGGCGATCGTCCCCCAGGTTCCTGACCCATGGCCGCTGAAGGGTTTAGCCGGGGTGCAGCTTTCTGGACAGGGTTTATTCGGGAAGGCGATTAGCTCAGTGGCATCGTTTACCATGCGTTGACTGCGAGCGGCGAACTGCCATCTTTCTCGGCCTTCTACATGGTAGATGGTGAGGTCTGTTTTTCCTGCGTAGTGTTCTGCTACTAGGGCGTCTAGTCCTTTGGCATCTCCCACCCCGACCGCTGGAGGGTTTGCGGGGAGTAGGTTTAGCACTTGTTTTGTTTCTTGCGGTGTGAGTTTTCTAGGGCCGCTAAATGCGAGCATAGCTTGTTCTCTCTCTTTATTAGCTACCTCTATATTTTACCTTGTATACAAGGCTTATTAGTTTATTTTTATATTAGATTTTCTTATCTATTTTTTGTTTATTTTCCTTGTATACAAGGGTATAATGTAAGAACAGGCGAGGAGAGAACTGCAATTCTCAACCCCGCCCTAACAACCACAACTAGGAGAAGCTAGTTATGACTGCTTTAGATATTTTACGGCAGCTATCGGAGATGGCTGACCGGACGGCCTATAACACTACGATTGGCCGTTACCAGTTCGAGACTAGAGACGTAGAGCTTCCGGCAGGGGTTCGGGTTTGCTGGAATACCCGTTATCGTTTCAACTTTACTGCTGTTACCAGTTTTCATGGGGAAATTTGCGCCGAATCAGACATGGAGTTTTCCCAGCCCCTCACCAACGCAGACATCGAGAATGAATGGCGTGACCTTGCCTATGGTTGCAGCTATTTTGAGGCGCACAGCTTAGAGATTAAATATCCTTGCTGTGACCTGTTTCCTTCTGATTGGTTGCCTTACTAGGGGAGGGATTAGTGATGCTTTATTTCGTCCATGATTCCCAGGGCGGCCACTTAACCACTAGCCCCCATCCCGCTGACTTTGCCGAGCCTATTGTGATCATCCGACGCGGCGATCGCCCGGCCATTGTTGACCACGGCAAAGCAGTGATCGCCCTATTCAAACAACATCCCAAAAGCACGGCATTTATCCCCTTAGAGGATCTGCCCTTTTAGTTCATTGGGGGCATTGTCCCCCACCGCTTCAATTTTTCAAGAATTTTAGGAATTAAAAATCATGTCTACTCTGACCGATACCCCCCGGATCTATGTAGCTTGCCTTGCGGCCTACAACAACGGCTTCCTACATGGAGCTTGGATCGATGCTGACCAAGACGTAGATGACATCCAAGCAAAAGTACGGGCCATGCTCAAGACTTCCCCGGCTTGGCAACTTGGCGACATTTGCGAGGAATGGGCGATCCATGATTATGAAGGTTTTGGCGATATTCAGCTCAGCGAATGGGAAGATTTCGAGACGGTTGCTACTTTGGGAGAGGCGATCGCCGACCATGGCCCAGCTTTTACCCAGTATTACGCAACGTTCACCTATGGCGATTGTGTAGCGGATACTGTCGCCCAGTTCAAAGAAGACTATCGCGGCACTTGGAACAGTGAATCGATGTTTGTCGAGCAGTGCCTAGAAGACGACGGCACCCTAGACGCAGTAGAGGCCGCAGGCTTAAACCCCAGTTACATCGATCTAGAGGCGATCGCCCGTGACTGGTTTATTAACGATTATTTTTCGGCCCCTGCTCCGAATTATCAAGTCTTCGTTTATCACCGCAGTTAATCATAATCACCGTGGGGGACTCGTCCCCCCACCCTAACCCCATGAACAGAAAACGCCTGAACGACTTTAGATATTTCTGCCTAGAAATGCACCACCGATCCTACTGGCACGACAGCGCCCTTTATTGGGTCGGTCTAGCGAACCTCGCTACGCAATACCTACGCCCCAGCCCGATCGTCCGACTATATCCCGATCTTTTTATCAATCCAGAAGAAACCGCCCGATTAGTCGCAACCATGAAAACCTATGGATTTTAATCTCATGAATAACTACAACCGAGTAACCGACGAAGCCTATTTTATGGCGCACAAATAATCCCCCCAATAAACACAGCCCCCACCTTGGGGGCACTATCCCAAACATTTACTTTTCAGGAACTAAAATCATGAACACTTTATTTGAAATCACCACAGACATTCGCCTACTTGAAGAACTCCTAGAGAACGCCAACGACCAAGACCAAGAACAGACGATCCTTGATTTTCTCGCAGATTCCCAGACCAACCTGCAAGAGAAAGTAGACAACTATGTTGAACTGATCCAGGAATTACAAGCCCGTGCCACTGCCCGCAAAGAACGAGCCAAGCAGTTACAGGAGTTAGCCCGTAGTGATGAGAACAAAGCCCGTCGCCTCAAGACCCTACTGCAAACCCATCTCCAATCCCTTGAAATCAAACGCCTAGATACCCCTAGACACCGGATTACCCTTGCCAACAATGGCGGGAAAGCTCCCCTGATTCTACGGGAAGATCTCAATGTAGAAGCCTTACCTCAGCGGTTCCAGAAAATTGAACTTGACACCACTGCAATCCGTGAGGCCATTGAAGCAGGCGACGAGGAAGCCTTAGAAATTGCCCACCTTGGCCAACGAGGTCAGTCCATTCGTATTAAATAACGTGCCGTAAACTTAGCCCTCCTCAGTGGGGGGCATGACAAATCCCATGAACAAACCCAACGCTAAAGCCTTAGCCCAGGAACTTATCAAACTCCGCAACTACATCGAGCAGCACTATTCCCGCACCTGGAATGTAGAACAAGCCCTTGGTAAACCTGGCACCACCCGACTCTACAAACTTTTTGAACAAGCAGAAGAAATTCTATTGGAAGACTAAATACTATGACTACCACCACAACCCCTCAAACCCAACGCCCCAGCAGCATTGGCGAATGGACATTGAAGCAAACCATTGAGACTTTATCCCGACCTATCCCCGATGCCCTCCTAGGCATCAAAGATCGGAATATCACTTACTTACCCTGGCACAATGCCGTGAAGATTCTGGATAAATATTGCCCTGCCTGGACTTGGGAAATTGTGAAGATGGAAACCACAGGCGATCGCCTATTTTTGACCGGACGATTAACCCTCGCCGTTGCCGAGGGACGAGTCTATCGAGAAGCCACTGGCACCGAAACTCTCAAATTAGTCAAGCGCAGCGGAGAAGTGGTCGAGCATCCCTATGGCGATCCATCCAGTAATGCCGAGAGTATGGCTTTCCGACGAGCCTGTGCCAAGTTTGGCTTAGGACTATATCTCTACCAATAACGATAAAATTCGACCTGGGTAAGTCATCAAACTGCCTGTCCCCACTCACACAGGTAAAACATGGACACACATGAGCACAAGCAACTAGCGGATATCCTATCTGGCTATTTTGAAGCCCTCGACTTCTGCACTATCGATAACCCGGACTTCTGGGAAGATACCGACATCTCCCAGGAAGACTACCAAGGCTATGACTCTGCCATGAAGTTTGAAGCCACTACCCTATGCGAAAAGTTCTACAAAGATAATCATCCCCACTTGAAAACCCTAGATATAGAGCAATTACGCCGCATTGGTAATGATCTATATTTCACAATCCAAGGCCATGGCGTTGGCTTCTGGGAAAAAGACAGAGGCTATCCCCACGGTGATATTTTCGATGCCTGGATAAGGGTAAATTTCCCCAAGGGCAGAGATACAGAATATCTCTCCGATGATGGACATCTTTGCTCAACAGCAGGTGATGCCATCGAATATTTATGATCACCTTGCAAAAATCTGACTTGGGCACAACCTTTTGCTAAAGTGCCCAGTTTTCTCTTGATACAAACGATATGGATACGAACACAGCTAAAGCCCTTGGTTATGAGTTCACCCGCACCGCCCTCACTGAACTCAACCCAGACGATGACCCCACAGCATTTAAGCGGTTCATCCTTGGCCACCAAGCAACCCCCCAAATTCGTAACGCCCCACCCCCAATCAAACAAGCATTCAAAGAGGGCATTATCGAAGCGATGCTTGAAATCGCATTAGTAGAACATGAAAATATTCAAGAATGATATTATGTCCTTGTAGACTAGGCTTTTTGTGAATAAATATGCGCAATCCTCATCCCACAATGACTGAAAAGTTTTGGGAAGTCGCCGAACGTAAATTATCCGATCTCGATAAAAAAGAAAAGATGGCCTCAGTCAATTACTGCATTCGAGTGCCCCAGGATATTGCTGATGTCCTCACTCGCGAAGATGGGACTAAAAATACACCCTTGATGCGGCGTATCCTCGTTAAGGTAATTCGTGAGCATCCTGACCTTCTAGAAGAAATCAAACAGGAATTAGGCGACGTCTAATCCTCAGCTCTCAATTCATTTGTTAAGTCAGGTGTTTTCTAGGAACAGTGAAGTGCTGAACCTGATTGCTCTTGGTGTTGATTTTTGTATATTTGTCTATCTATAATACCTCCGTATCTTTTGTATACACCTATCTAAGTACAGGACAAAAATTGTATGGGGTGAAACCCTGACCCAAGTAGAGGTTGGGTAGAAACGGTAAAAAAGCGACGTAATAAGTCAAAACCATAGCGAAACAAACTCCGCGCTCGACGGCCATGGGCCTTGATAATGCGAATCGGCCTCTGACTATGTCGCCATAAACCCGCTTTCATCGCCCAGACAAACGCAATGGCCAACAGAGCCAGCAGCTTCGACAAACGTCTCTTATCGATAAAATGAGTCGATTCCAAGCAAAAGCCACGGGTTTTGAGGGCTCCAAACAGAGTCTCAATCCCCCAACGCCGACGGTAATCTGTTAAAGCATTTTGAGGCTCATGGGCCGTGATGATAATCAGAAAATCATCATCCGTTTGCTTCGATTTTTGTTTCGAGTCAAGACGAGTAGCGATGACATAGACCAGACGACCCCAGACCCACCGTTTTCCCGGCAGGATTCTTGTCTCACCCATGGCCAATGACCGAAATAAGTGAGCTCCCGCAATCGCTGGTTGTCCTTTACCTTTGCTAATCTTGTCGGTCTGACGGATGCGCAGACGAAAGGGAATGGGCTTATCCAGCATCAGGTATGACAGCCAGGGCTTACCAATAAACTCTCGGTCCCCTGTAAGATAGGCAATTTCCGCATCGGGGAATAAGATTTCAAAACGCTCGAACAAATCCATGCGCTCTGTACTGTTGCTGTTGCCCTTCTTCTTCTCCAGCATTGTCCACATCAGTGGATAACCGATGCCTTCATGGACAACACCCAGCATCAAGATATTGAAATCCGTTGTTCCGAATGACCAGTTGGTGCGGTCAATACTCAGGACCCAAGGTTGCGGGATAGCCGCGATATTCATCACCATCTGGGCGATTTTATCCAGGTTGACCTCAAAGGACTTGAAGAATCGCTGCATGCGCTTGTAATTGGACTCCTCAGTGGCGTCACCTCCCCAGACTGTGGCGAGTTCGGCGAGATTGACGGTTTTCGCCCGGAATAATGCTATCAGGAACATCGCAACGAAGGAGAGTCTGGCTCCATGCCATCCAATATGGGGTCGCAATTGGTCGCGAATTTCGCTAATCTGACTCATGAGGGTTTGCTTGGTTATCTTCTAATTCCTATCAAACCCTCTCCCTCTATCCTTTTCAAGTTTTTGTCCTGTACTGAGAACCTAACCATTCCAAACTGACTCGGATATGATGAAAGAAATTTCTTTAACTTGTAAGAATTATCTAAGTACAGGACAAAAGTTGTATGGGGTGAAACTCTGACCCAAGTAGAGATTGGGGAGAAGCGGTAAAAAAGCGACGCAATAAGTCAAAGCCATAGCGAAACAAACTCCGAGCTCGACGGCCATGGGCCTTGATGATACGAATCGGCTTTTGGATATGTCGCCATAAACCCGCTTTCATCGCCCAAACAAAGCCAATGGCCAACAGAGCCAGCAGCTTCGACAAACGCACCTTATCGGTAAAATGGGTCGATTCCAAGCAAAAGCCACGGGTCTTAAGAGCTCCAAACAGGGTTTCAATTCCCCAGCGACGACGGTAATCTGCTAAAGCATTTTGAGGGTCATGGGTGGTGATGATAATCAGAAACTCATCCTCATTTTTACTAGCTCTTCGTTTCGAGTCGAGACGAGTGCCCATGACATAGACCTGACGACCCCAGACCCACCGTTTTCCTGGCAGTATTCTTGTTTCGCCAATGGCTAAGGAGCGAAACAGATGTGACCCCGCGATGGCGGGTTGACCTTTGCCTTTACTTATTTTGTCGGTCTGACGTAGGCGCAGACGAAAGGGAATAGGCTTATCGAGCATCAGATACGATAACCAGGGCTTGCCGATAAACTCTCGGTCTCCCGTGAGATAGGCAATCTCGATATTGGGAAATAAGGTTTCAAAGCGTTCGAGCAAATCCATCCGCTCTGTACTATTGCTGTTGCCCCTCTTCTTTTTGAGCATCGTCCACATCAATGGATAGCCGATACCCTCATGGACGACGCACAGCATTAGGATGTTGAAGTCAGTTGTCCCCAATGACCAGTTGGTGCGGTCGATGCTTAAGACCCAAGGTTGCGGGATAGCCGCGATATTCATTACCATCCTGGCGATTTTGTCCATGTTGACGTCAAAGGACTGAAAGAATCGCTGCATGCGTTTGTAATTAGACTCTTCTGCTGCATTGCCTCCCCAGACGGTGGCGAGTTCGGCGAGATTGACGGTTTTAGCCCGGAACAGTGCCACCAGGAAGAGGGCGATAAATGACAGTCTGGCTCCATGCCATCCGAGATGAGGTCGCAATTGGCGGCGAATTTCGCTAATCTGATTCATGAGGGCTTGATTGATTTGTGCTTATTTCCATCAAACCCTCTCCCTCTATCCTTTTCAAGCTTTTTGTCCTGTACTGAGTACACCTATACATATTTTTACGGAGGTTCCCTTTTTTTCAGGGTGCATAGACATGGGTGAAGAAAGATTTGAGCAGTGGCTAAAATCCCTCCCACCAGAACCTGGGATACCATTGCTCGACTATCTGAACGATCTACAACAATGCTCAGACACTGCGAACTCTTCGGCGGCATTGGGGGCTTCTCCCACGCAATCGCCAAATATTATTCCGAAAGCATCAAAACCATGGACTACTGCGACATCGACGAACAGGCGCGCAGCTTCGCTGTCCCCGGAGGGAGCGCCGTTTACTCGGAATTCTTCCCCAAAGTCACCATTCACAAAGACATCCGCACCTACCACCCCCAACAAAAAGCATTCGACCTCATCACCTGCGGCTTCCCCTGCACCGGAACCTCCCATGCAGGCAGCAAAACTGGACTCCATCACCCCGAATCACAATTATGGCGCGAAGGACTGCGTATCCTCTGCCAAGTCCGGCCCCAATACTTCATCTGGGAACAACCTGTGGGCATTGCCACTAGAGGTTTACGAGCAATCCTTGGGGGATGCCGAATGGCTGGCTATCAAACAACAGGCTTTACAGTCGCCGCTAGTGAACTCGGCGCATCCCACCGACGGGAAAGAACATTTGTTATTGCCTACCTTGACGACGGGCAGCGGCACGAAGCGCAATGCTGGTCAGACGAAGTTAGAACAAAGGCTGAAGCAATTAAGCATTATTCCCCCTGGCTATCAATTCAGCCCCGAGGCGATGGCGATGTATATGGGTTTTCCATGGAATCTCTTCAGCTCAATCACCGGACAACGCTTTACCCAACTGCCTACCTCGTTCCCAGTGGCCTTAAAGGACGTAACGATGTCCGCAGACTTGCCGGAAAAACCGTTACCCCAGCCCAAGCGGCGATCGCCCTCCACTTCGTTGACTGGCACCAGCAACAAAAGGCGCGGTAGACCACGGGGCAGTAGCGGGAAAGCCTCTGGTTGTTTAGTCCCATTCACTGAAGCCCGCCGTGGTAAAACCTATCCCATCATCCAAGGGGAACGGGTACCCAAAGATATTGCCCTTGATTATCCCCATCACTACCGCTGGTTTTATCAATGGAGAGAGTGGCAGGAGAATCAGCAACGATGGTCAACGAGGTCGAAGCGCATCAAGTTTCCCCAGGTCACAGCGGTATATCAATTGATCCAAGCCAATCAAAATGTGGTTCGTATCTTGAACTTTATTGAGACAGGCAGACTTGAATAATCTGGTGTAAGACAAAAATTCCCGCCTCAATTGCCAAAGTCCGTCCGGTTCCGGATTTGGTGTAAGACAAAAAATAATCGTGCAGACAGATGAACAACAACGACATTCTCCAATCCCTAATCAACAACGACTCCAAAATCCCCCTTTCCCTAAGTGCCTTTGAGATATTCGTGCTCGTTGCCTATCTCCAGACAGCACAACACTGGATTCATGGTGAAAGTGGCCTCATGGTTCGGGGTCTTGTGGAGAAGCTGATCAATGCTGTTTCCCAATCGATTCCAGAAGCCGGGGCACTACTTGAGCAGGGAAATCAGCCCGGTCACGACATCACCAAGGAATATTTTGAGTAAAGGCTTTTTCAATGTCCCTCAGCCCGTCCCTATGAAATCAGTTCTAGTTGACCGATGGTAATGGAACCGCGTCTTCCCTGATGCTTGGCGCAGTGGCAGGCACTACAAAGGGCGATCAGGTTTTCGGGACGATTGTCTTCGGGTTTGTAATTCTGGTGGTGGACAGCGAGGCAATGTTTAGCGATCTCACTACGGCTCAGTCCTTTAGTTTTTTGCCCGGGTTCAATACACTTCAAACCGCATTCCTGGCATCGCCATCGGGCTGCTTGTTTCACTTTGAGAGCAATGTCAGGCCAGTTCTCAGGATACCGATTTTTCATCTCTCGTTCCTTCAGACTTGATGATTACCATCGTACTTTATGCTTCCTTTTGTACGGAAAATTACTGCGTGCTGATGAGGCATATTACCGGGCCTTTACTACTGCTTTTTTCTGAGGATTAAATATCTCTATCTTTTTTAGCACTCTCTCAAATGACAATGAGGCGATCTCCGCAATTCTCAACTAACCTTCTTTCGTCATTGGTCACCCCGGAAAGCAAATATTCCGCTGATAATTATTTTTCTAGTCACTATTAAATTTCCGGTCTGGTTAGGAGGGGATCAACGCTTTGGTTTCCGGTTATGCTTAAATATGGCCGGAATCAGCACCGGAATGTTTACCGGAAAGTCCACCGGATAATGCGGCCATATTATGGATCTATAGAAAATAAAAAAATTTTCATGTACGACCGGAATCAAGCCCAGCGGAAACTCGGTATCGGAAAGTCCCAATATTATGCCTATCTCAAGGCCACCGGAATCAAACCGGAACGTCGTGATGGCCGGACAACCATTACCCAGGCGGAACTGGAAACGTTATTGGCCTACAAGGAATCTCTAAACGCACCGTCGGAATCTACGCCGGAAACTACTAAAGATTTACTGGAATCCCAACCGGAATCTATGGCCCCAATGCCACCGGAAAAAGAAGATTCCACTTCTCTAAATTCGCTGGAAGCTCAACCGGAAAAGTCTGATGTAATTCCTCCACCTCTTCCAAATTCCGGTGCTATTCCAGACCATCAGCATGATGATATTCCAGTCACTTCTGATGAGGCTATTACTGATAGTCCGGTCGCCCAGGGTGGAGAACTTTCAACAGATTCCGGTGATGAGTTTCCGGTGCTCTATGAAGAGGGGATAATCTCTGAATTTCCGACCACCTCCATGGATAACCTCGACCTTTCCGATGAGTCCGATCTTGATGCTCTCATTCGCATTGCCCAGGCTAAGAAAGCAAAGCAAATCCTCCAGCCGGAATTGGTCATGGCCCACCTCGTCGAGCAAATGACCGAGGATGATCTACCGGAAGATTTACGCCGCAAGATTGAGCAGACCCGGAGGGCGATCCGTGACCCTTTAGCCAATCCCGCCGCGATCGCCAGCCAGATCCTTACCAAATATCGCAGCGGGTCAATCCAGAAAACTTAAGCCAGATTATTTCCATCATCCAGGAAGGCCACCATTGTCTTGTCCTGGGGGAAGCGGGCTTATTCGAGGGACTACCGGAGGCGATCGCCGCCGCGGTGGACATTGAACCCTGGGCGATTGTCGCCTACCAAGGCAGTACCAAAACCTTCCTCATGGAGCTGGCCAAACAATTTCGGGTGGACACCGTTGAACCCAAGTACAACAAGGATGGGGAGGTGATTGGCGATCGCCAGTTGACGGCGGATGAAATTAAGGAGAAGTTAGCCCAAGAAATTGAGAAGGGTAGCCTGCTGATTATCCCGGAAGCAAAGCGGCTACCTGCATCTATCCGTTATTGGCTAGAAACCCTCATGCGCATGGGTAAGGTGATTGTCGTGGCGATCGCCGTCGCAGTGATTAAGCGCGACATCTACCTACAGATGCTGGAGGTGGAATTAGAGCGGCCCTCTATTGAGGCGATCCGAGGTGTGATTCTGGAGGAGGCCGAGAGGAATAATCTAACCCTTAGTGACCACCAAATCGCCAAACTATTAACTGTTGCTGGCCGGAATCCTTTGTTAGCCCGTAAAGCAGTGCGGAACGAGAAGCTAGGTTTAAATCCAGAGCCGGAGCATAGTTTGTATCTCGACATTAGCCCAATCATCATCTCTGCTTTGATGGCCTTTTCCATCGTCCGGTTCATTGGTCTAGGCACTGGCGATCGCGGTCTCTATGTCATCGGCGGGATCGCCCTGGTGCTGGGGGTGATGCTGCGGCAGATCGGCAAAATCCGAGGCGCGAGGCGGAAGTATGGTCAATAAACTTCTCCCCTTGAGGGGAGCTAGAGGGGTGTTCTCCTCTCTGGGGAGATGCCGATAGGCAGAGGGGGTATTTTTTGTCTTACACCAAACTGGAGGAATGAACCATGATGAGTGTAACCCATGCCATTATTGGCGTTTGTGGCACTACCCTACTGTTGCAAACCGCTGACCCAGTGGTGCTAGGCTTAGCGATTATTGGCTCACAAATTCCTGACCTCGATAGCTCCCATAGCCTGGTGGGTCAGGTCTTTTTTCCTGTCAGTCATTGGCTTGAAGACCGTTACCCCCACCGCACCGTCACCCACTGCCTTCTGTTTAATGCCGTCCTCAGTGCGATCGCCGGAGCACTCTGGTATTTCCTCGGTATCCCGACCCCCTGGGCGATCGCCTTACCCTTGGGTCACTTTTTAGCTATTTTTAGTGACACCTTCACCAAACAGGGCGTACAGTTGTTTTATCCTCTCCAAGCCTGGTGTGTATGCGGGATGAATCCCAAGCGGCGCATGAAGACCGGGGGCAAGGCTGAATACTGGGTGCTGGGGATCGCTGTCTTAATTCTGTTCCTCAACCTGAATCTATTGAGTAATGGCGGTTTTCGGGATGTTGCCAGCCGCACCCTCAATCTACGAGACCACAGCATCAAAGCCTACAATGCCAATGCTGCCCAGTACGCGACCTGGCTCCATGTGGAAGGGGTTTGGGCCAGTGACCGTAAACCCGTCAATCAAACATTTTTCATCGTGGCCGAGGATAATGGCTATCTGGTTACTGATGGTCAGGGCGTTTATAAGGTGGCTGAGAATGGCGATATTATTCCCACCCTTGTGCGCCTAGATATTCGTAATGAGCAAACGACCGAAACCTTTACCCAGGGTTTTAATGATGAGCCGTTAGGGGAAACCTTGGAGGCGATCGCCCAGCGTTATTCCAACAGTCTTGTTCTGGTTTCTGGCAGCGTCACCATTGATTTCCCTGATGAACTGCCCAGTTCCTTACCATCAGAAGTTCAGGTCTATGGGACTAGGATTAACCTAACCTATGCTGACCTGAATCAGGCGATTTCAATTTTCCAAGACCAGTGGGCGATCGGTCAGCTCAATTTCAAAGCTTTTTCTCCAGCACCCACTTTTCTGTCCTAAAAAAGATGAGTGGTAGTCTTAAAAGAGTAAGGAGAAAAGCTATATTGTCCCGGTTGCAAGGTTACGTCAACTGGAAATATAAATCCGTGCCTCAAGAAATTCAAAGCACATCAAACAAAGGCAAATTGACGATTCAATGTGATGAGATGTAGTCATTTGTGGAAAATAAAAGCAATAAGCAATGGGTTTGGTTAGCGATGGATGTGAGTACCCGCGAGATTATCGGTGTGTATATTGGTGAATGCTCAGAGAAAAAAGCAAGAAAATCACGTTGGAGCGATTTGGTTTTTCATCCATCACTACAATACATCCTTGTTTCTTTAGAACTACCTATTTTTCTTTCTCCTTTCATTCAGATTTTTGTATTTTTTTAATCTCACTAATACGATTTAATGAATCTTGAAAATCAGAAATTTTACCTTGTTGCTTATAGAAATTAGCGGCTTCATCATAATCATTTAAAGCTTGTTGATAATATTCAAGGTGAAGGTAGGTATAAGCACGGTTAAAATAAGCGTCTGCATCGTTACTTTTTAATTCAATCGCCTTATTTAAATTTTGAATGGCATTCTGATAATCTCCTATCATAGAAAGAGCAGCTCCTAGATTAAGATATGCATTGTTTGAACTAGGATTGAGTATTATTGCCTTCTCAAAATCATGGATTGCATGGCTTATTTTTCCATAATTGAAAAATGTCATTCCTCTCTCAATATATGTATCAGAATCTCCGGGATTTATATCGATAGAGATATTGAAGTTTTCAAGAGCTTTTTCATATTTTTTTTCTATTTTAGAATAATAAACACCTCGATTATGGTAGGCAAGAGCATGATAAGGATTGAGAAAATTTGCAAGATTAAATTTTTCCATTGCTGCATTAAAATTTCCTAGATTATACTGGTAGCAACCTTGATCAGAACAAATATCAGCTTCTCGATTACTGGGCTGAATTTTCTTAAGTTTTGCCCATGCTTGTTCAAACATAGGTATATTTTTTTCTTCTAAATAAAGCTTAGTTTGGCGCTGTAAATTTTGAATGGTAAGGTATTTTTCAGAAACTTCTTTTTGAAAAACTAGCTTATCAAAAACCAGCGAAAATTTTAGGGTTGATTCATGCTCTATTCTATAAGCAATCTGTTCTGTGGAGTCATATTGCCACCCCGGTATATAGCCCTCTAGCAATGCTCTGCTTGCTCTAATTTTGCCATCTTTTCCTAAAGATGCAATGCCAATGTCACATATATGTTTCTCAATATGATCTGCAATAGTAAATGATTTTTTTTGCATTTCAATGCTTTTAATATAGCTTAAACCTTTCTTGGATTTTTTTTGTTTTTTCTTATTCTTTGCTTTATGTTTCATTGAAATTAACTTCTTATTTAATATTTTGACGGCAGGCTTTATGAGATTTTTCTATCATTCAGTGACCAAACTATGTACACTTTTGCATGAAGATCGCCCAGTGACTTAAACTACCAACAATAAATTTTACTTGCATGGGTTTTAATCATATTTTGCTCGGAGTCCTGTAAGGTACGGAAAAACGAGCGGAAATTAAGGTGCATTTTTAGCATATAGTTTAATAGCATATATGAGCAAAACATAGTGTATATCCAATTAAAGGAATCAACAAAATAGTGCATTATATTTCATTAGTTTACTCTACAAGATTTACTGATCTGGTTTTACAATTTGCATCTTAAATACTGGAGAACTCTTAATTACTTTGCCGCTTGAATTTCTAAACCTAGCGGTATTGAGAGGTCTCCCTAAAGTCTTCAAATATGATTCGTTTTCTTCCCCAGCAGCTAGAGACTGCATTTGATCATAATGATATGACAAATTAGGATCAGAATGATACTGTTTTCCATTGTGCATCTTTGGATATAGAAATGCGCAAATTTTTATGCATGAAAAAGCCATGCGATATTCCCTGAATAAACACAAAAGTTTTGCAAGTCCGTACCACAGCATGAACCAAGTCTGGTTCATGTCAAATACTTGATTATAGTACTTAAATGCTTGATTCAGGTCTCCATTTCTTTTCGACATGATAGATTTGTCAACTAGACTCAATAAGTCACTGGGAATTTTAGTTAAATCAGATATTGACTTGACTTTATTAAGAATATAGCTGGCAGACTCTTCTTCATTATCAACAGCATTTTCAATAAATTGCCAGAGTGTGCTTTCTTGAACTGATTTATATTTATGATGCTTTGGAAGTTCTTTCTCAAAAGCACCTCCTTGATTCAGATAGAAGTCGAGATTTTTAAAGTATTCCGCTCTGTCGCCGTAACAGGCATAATTCTCTTCTTGCCAGGTATTACTAACTGGTTTGGGTTTTCCGTAATTAGGATCTAACTTCTTACGTCGTCTTGCTTCTCCCATAACTTATCTCCTAAAGTTTTTACATCTTAGTTTAGTCAACTCTACCAGAATCTTACCGCAGACTTTCCCTACAGAATGGCGATTAGGAGGTAGACAGATCATTGACAGGCTCCTTAATATCATCCAGCCCAATCCGTAGTCGTTTCCTAATGACCGCCGCTGCTTTTTCCATGCTTTTTAGCGTTACTGAGGTATTTTCAGGATCAAGCAATCTTTGCAAATAAGAACAGCTCAAGCCTTGTCGCTCAGTTGCCAAGCCAATACCCGCTTGAGAGCTAAAGCGTTAACCTCAGCCAAAATCCCGTCTTCTTTTAACAGGCCATCCAATGAAGAACCAATATGCTGATTGTCTATCATCTTATTGTCTCCAGATTACCCACATCGACCATTGCCTCTTTTTTAGTACACTCTGCAACCAATTATCCTCCCTTGGGGGAGGTGGCTGAGAGCCGGAGAGGGTATTTTTTGTCTTACACCAAACCAACGCACCCTTAGAGAATCGTGAATTTCCCTTGAATTTCACCGTAAATTGGCATAAGAGAGAGTTAGGTCGCTGTTTTGTGATTTTTTGTCTTACACCAGAAAATGATGCTGAATTTTGCCGCACACAAACTAAAGCCCAGTGAACCCATCCGCTACCTGTTTTCAGTGATGGTGATCTTTATGAGTTTCGGTGCCTTTCTCCTCCCCCTTGGTTCCATCGCCCAACAGCAACAGGATGACGAGCTGGAGGTAACTGAAGAAATCGCCAACAGTCCTAGCCGCTATACGTTCAAGGTCAAACTCACTGAACTGGACGACCTCAAGGTGAAAGAAGGAGATACCGTGGAAATTAATCAGGTCATTGCCGATCGCCCCCAGGATCGAGATCGCCTTCTGGTGGAAAAACAGCGATTACAATTGGCGATCGCCCGCCTCGAAACCCTTAAAGTCACCCCACCCTTAGCCCCCCGTGCTGTTCCAATGACCCCGGAACTACCTCCGGTGAGTTACGAAACCCACAAGGTCAATATCGCTCAGGCCACTACCAAATTAGAATTAGCCAAATTAGCTGTTGCCGACCAGAAATCCCTCATTGAAGAAATTGCCCAGCTCAATGAGCCACTGCTAGTCACCCACGAGAAAGCCAAACTCGAAACCCTTAAGATTGACCAACAGACCGCCGAATTAGAACTCAACAAGGTGATCGCCGCCCTCAAGGATGCCCAGGCCCAGCGGCAGCATCAGGAATATCTTTCCTCCCTGGCGATCACCGAACGCATCGAAAGAGCCAATGCCAACGCCCTTGCCTACCAGCAGCAATTACAGGAGTTCGAGAACCAACAGCGCAGCCGTGCCTACCAACTCAGTGACCTCAATACCAAACTCGCCGATGTGGAAAGTCGCCTTGCTCAAGTCTCTACCGTCCGTAGCCCTTACCCTGGTACTGTGCGCCGCATCAGGTGGTTGGAGCAGAGTGAAGGCACAATCAACGCCGAAATTACCCTACGACTTGGCGGCCCTGACCCAGTGCCAGGTCGAGGATGACCCCGATTTACAACTGATTGCCCAGGCTAAAAATGTTGAAGTAGCTCGTTTAGAGAATCTTGAAGCCTCAGCCGATTACCAACGCGATCGCCGCTGGACTACTTGGTTAAACCCTAATCCCATCAGTATCATTCAAAATCTTTTTGGTGGTGGCGACCGCCAACGGGCCGAGTTACAAATCCGCACTACCGAAGCCCAGGCCGATGCCAGTCGCCTCAATCTAGTGGAAGCCGATATCAGGACTGAGATGAGAAGACAGGCGATCGCCGACCAAATCCAAGCCGACCTTGATCAACTGGCCGACCTAGAAGCAGAATTAATGGCCGAGCAAAAACGCCTTCAACTTTTTGAAATCTACTTCCAGCGTGGTCAGGGCAGCCCTGCCGAATATCTCAACTTTCAGAATCTTTTGGCCCAGCTAACCGCAGAAAAAGAGAACCTAACCGCAAAAATTAACAATATTTGCGAAGATGAACAGTAGAACAAAAACACTGACAGACTTCCTTGGGTATCTAACAGCCCAAGGATTTTTCATTTTTTCCCTAGTCCTTAAAATATCGTGCGCTATGCGCAATTTATAAGCCCATCGCTCTACGCCGCGAAGGCACGTGCCCCCTTGGGGGCTTTATGCTGGCGAACTTGAATATTCCCAAAAAGTTCACTGCCTCGCCACAGGTTATTGAGGCCACACAGGTTTTCTATTTTCCCCGCCAAATACCCGCTACAAAGCCTATACCGAGCTGCGGCGCTGATATTGATTTCGGTCTGGCCCAATGCGCGACTTCCAGAGGCACCGTTACTGGTGATTTGACAAGGTTACTTTCCGCGCGGCCAGGGTGCATTTTCCTCGCGCACTCCGGGCTTTCCGCTGGTCGTCACTGAATTGCCACAGGTTACTGAGCGGGGCTGAAAAACCCTTGCGGTGTGGCCGCATTGTTGTTTTTTTGGGGGTTTTGCCCGTGTTTTTGCTCTGTTGGTTTCTCGTTTCTGTCTTGTTTCTTGTTGTCTTTGGCCGTTCTGGTTCTGCTGGCTCGGCTCCTGCTGTTTCTCGTTCGGTGCCCGTGGTTGTTTCTGGGCCTGCTTGTTCCCTGGCCGTCCGTGCCGCCGTCGTCCCTTCGTCTTGCTGTCTGCTGCTTTCTCGTTCTGGTCGCCCGCTTTCTGGTGGGGCGTTGTCGGCCCGGGTCGGTCGGCTCCGTCGCTCCGGTGTTCTTGTCTAGTTTTTTCCTGGGGGTTCGCCCCCTTTTGTTTTTTATCCTTTCGTTGCTGAGGTTTTTGCCGTGATTCGTCGTTCTTTTTCTGTCGGTCGTTCTGGTTCCCGTGCTCTGGTTCCGTTCCGCCGTGTTTCTGGCCTTGCCTTGTCCTGTGGTTGTGTCGGTTGGTCGGTGCGGGGTTCGTCTCGGTCATTCTCTGGTTCGGTGGTCTGGGCTGAGTTCGCTTCCCCTGGTGCTGCGGCTCGGTTCGGGTTCCGGGCTTCCCGCTTGGTGGGTGTTCCGGTCTGGGTGCGTCCCGGGGTCTGCTCTGTCTCTGGGCTGGTCTGGGTCGTTTCGGTTCCTGTTTCTCGCTAGTTGTTCTGCTGGGGGCTTCGCCCCCTTTTTTTGGCAGTCTCCCTAGATAATGGAGAGAGTCAATATTACAGCATCCATGAGAGACATCAAGTGGGCGATCGCCTTAGCCAAATCAATCATCAAGCATCCCATCCGAGCTATCCCTTTATTGATTGGCATCGGCCTAGTCTTTTTTGGCGCACAAAATTACGCCCCCCCCACGGAACCCAATGAGGCGCAAAACTCTACTCCAACTCAATCCCAACCGACAGACTCCCAGGGTGCAGCTCCCCCCCAAGCGGCGATTGCCAGCAATAACCCTTGCCCCATCCATCTCCCCAACGGCTTACCTACTGGAACACCAGCCACTAATGACCTAGTGGTGAGAGATATCTACTGCCTCAGTTCCAACGACAATACTAAATTCGCTGATTGGGTTGCTTTCCGTTTAGACCGAGCCACCATCACTGGCAGTTCTGACCAAGACCGCGAATGGGAAGCTGATCCGGCGATCGCCCGTGACCAGACCTTGGAACCCGAAGACTTCCGAGGTGCTTATAAATGGGGTAATTATGACCGGGGTCATCTGGCTCCCCTCGCCTCATTCCGAGGGAAGAACTGGCAACAGGTGAACTACCTATCAAACATTACTCCCCAGAAGGCTGCCTTGAACCGGGGTGCTTGGAAGAAGTTAGAGGATTATGAACGGGATCTCGTCCGACAGCATGGCGAGGTTCATGTGATTGTCGGCACTGCCTATGATAATCAGCCTCTCAGCCTGATCAATGCCGACGAACCGAATGATATTCCTGATTATTTCTGGCGGATCATCCAATATGACGGGAAACTCGAAGCCTATCTCTTTCCCCAGGACACTCCATCCGGCACTGACTTTCGCCTGGGTAAAACCACTGTCCATGAAGTAGAGCAGTGGAGTGGCTTAAATTTTGGCTTACAAAAATGATGGCATATATGCTATCTTTTGAGTATGGCTACCCGTATTGTTGTCGATACTAATGTCTTTGTCAGTGCTCTAATCAGTGCATCTGGAGATAGTCGAAAGATTCTCCGGTTTTGTCTCCAGGGAAAATATCAGCCTTTAATGGGCAATACACTTTTCACTGAGTATGAGTCTCTCCTCAATCGGGCAGACATCATGGATAAATCTCCCTTAAATCAGCAAGAGATTCAGGCATTGCTGGCAGCCTTTATCAGAATATGCGAGTGGATATCTGTTTATTATCTCTGGCGACCCAATCTAAAGGACGAAGGAGATAATCACTTGATTGAATTGGCGATTGCCGGAGACGCAGCAATAATTGTGACGAACAATACCAAAGACTTCCAAGGTGCAGAATTAATCTTTCCCCATTTATCCATCCTCAAACCCGTGGAGCTACTCTGAATGGCAACTCTGACAATTCGCTTACCCGATGATAAACACTTACGCCTCAAGCAACTTGCAAAAAGCCGAGGGATAAGTCTGAACAAGCTCATGGAGGAATTTTCTAATATTGCCCTCGCGGAGTTTGATGCCTATACTCGCTTCAAAACCATGGCGGTTATGGGAGATCCTCAAGTCGGCCTAGCTCTGTTGGATCAACTTGATCAGCATTTTGCCACTGAAGACTGAAAAAACTAACATATCCCTTTTCGTACAACTGAGTAGGCAATTCCCCCTGGATATAGTAAAAATCGATGTGCCAAGGCGAGAAATTTATAGTAATTTTATTATTAACACTAAAACTCGTAGAAATTACGGGTGAATATCTCCAAAAGGGAATAAAAAACCATGCCTAAGCTGCCGAGGCAGCAAAAAACCCCTCAATCATCCGCCGTCGCCAAACATTGGAATGATAAGAAGGGCTTTTTGACTGTTATTCATTTGCCCCATCTCTGGGGACTTACCGCTCAATTATTAAAACTGAATCAGCGGGGGGTACTTGTATGTTAACCCCTCAGCGAACTTTTGACGATAGAAATTCCTTAAATTTTGCCGGAAAATTCATTCCGACGAAGCGTCATCACCCCTGTCCCATCTGCCATGACACCTCCGGCAAGTGTCGCACCAAAGAAAATTCAGACCTTGTCCTCTGTATGGTCTGGCCCGATGGGAATGTTCCCGGCTGGCATTACCACGGTCTCGATTCCTCCCAGGGCCTCTGGGGTCTTTACTCCCCCGACCAAGGCCCAGGCTTTAACGCAGATAAGCATAGAGCAGAACTCCAACGTCTAAGGGCAGAACATCAGGCGAAAGAAGCACAACGACTAGCTAGTCTTCCTACCATCCCAAAACGCCATCAGAAAATTCTGGGTTATAAGGCCCAACTCACCCCGACCCAGAATGCTGATTTATTACAGCGGGGACTAACCCAAGCTGAGATTGACTTTGCCCTTTCCCACCATTGGCTCTTTGCCTGTCAGGGTGGTTATGGCATCACAGCGCTAGATTCCATCACCAGAATGTTCTGCGGTGCCCAGCGAGCTTTAGACGACCGTACTCAACGGAAATATGACTGGGCCATTTTTGCCGGACGTAACCACCTCAAGGAAACAGGTGAAAATCCACTCTTTGTGTGGCGATCGCCTGACTTCAATCCGGATCAGCCCTACGAACTCAAATTCTGCGAAGGTGCGCTAAAGTCCCTAATCCGCGCCCTCCTGGAATGGCGAAAAAACCCCCAAGTCATTCTTGTTGGTGCTGCGGGAGGTCACTTCGGGGAGCAGTCTGTCCAGCGTTTGTTAGGAGTTTATGGTGGCGCAGAACGGTTCACTCACTTCCCTGATGCTGACAGCCAAAACCTTAAGAAGAAGAACCTCTATGCGGGCTACAGTAAACTTGCCCAGGCCATCCCCGCGCTTAAGTTCGCCGATTGGGGCCAATGGCGGGATAAGACTAAGGGCGACTGTGATGAATACTTTGGCCGCTACAGGAGGAGATCGCCCTGGGATTGGCTTAAACCCTTTGCCTTTGAGGAAACTCGAAGAAAAGCCAAGGAAAGACTAGCAACCAGTGACCAGCTCACCGCTGACTTAGTACTTTCCCAGGAACAATTTGAAGCCCTCAAGCGGGGTGATATTTCCCTGCGAGACTTAACCAACCAGTCTCGGGATGTATTCCTCCAAGCAGCACGAGGTCTTGGCAAAACGGAATTTGCGGGACGCTATGTTAACGCTTGGCTCCGAGGCATTGCTCCATTCCACCGAAAAGCTCTGGCTATTGATGGCGGTGGTAAATTGGGCTTTACCTACCGGACTGACCTGACTATTCACAATGGTCAATTGTTTGATGGCCATGGCCAGTTCACCGACCACCTCGCCTACTGTTCTGAATCTCGCCTTAGCCTAACCCGTCCGATCAATAATCTTCTAGACCGGGGTGCGGGTTGCTTTATTGATGAGTTTGACCAACAGCTTAAAAACCTGTTGATGTCCGCCACCCATGGCAGGGATGGTCAACGGCAAACCAATATCCAAAATTTTTGGCAAGATACTATCCGCGCTAAGGAGACCCTCTGCGTCAGTGCTGACCTCACTGATTTTGAGGTGAAACTCTTTGAGAAACATACAGGCCGCAAGCCTTTTGTCGTTAAGGTCGAACATGTCAAAAAACAACGAATTGATACAGTCTTTGAACATGAAGCCCAATGGTGGCAGAAGTTCTACCAGTTACAGGATGAAGGCCAGCGAGTCTTGGTTCTCTGTAGCCGTAAATCTGATGCAAAACTTCTCGCCCATGCCTGCGGTGCCATGGCCATCCATGCTGACAATGCCCATGGGTACAAAGATTTTCTGAGTAATCCTAACCAATGGTTACGACAAAACCGCCCGGGACTATTAGCCGTTTCCCCGATCCTTGGTACTGGTTTTTCCATCACTGCCGATGCTTTTGATGCGGTACTGCTCTATGGCTGGGCTGATAACCTCACTGCGGCTGATTTGATGCAGTTTCTCGACCGCTATCGCCTTAATGTTCCTCGCTATATTTGGGTAGAGGAAACCAACCATCAATATAATCAGCTCACCCCAGACGCTTGTTTTAAAGCTCGACTGGCTAAAGCGAAAGCAAGTCGTCTTGATGATGAGTGGCGCTGGATTGATCCAGGTGATCCCTACTTCCACTACCAGGCGGAAAAGAATTGGTCACTGGCTCACCTCCGGGCAGACCTGCTGGCTCGACTGGAACGGGATACAAAGACCGTCAACTATGAACTGTGTCAGCTTCCAGCGGATGAGGTCAAAGACATCATAGCCGGGGTCGCTGCTATCCGTAGCGAGTTTAAAAAGCATGATGCAACCCTCACAGCCCAAGCCAATAACCTCACCCGAGAACAGGCTAAACAATACCGAGACAGGGAAGATGAACTGACAGAAGTGGAACGGCGATCGCTCTATAAATTTGACCTGGCTGATTGGCGTGTATCTGAACCCGAAACAGTCACTGCTGATGATGTCCTTAAAGACCGGAAGGGGCGGCGGCGAAAGGAATTAGAAAAGCTAGAAATGCAAGCTTTCCCTCAAATTGCTCAGGCCCTCGACCAAGCCAGCATCCACAAACAAAAGGGTGGAGTCTGTCAGCAAGATATTTCCCACCATAGCCTCAGGGTTCAAGCCCTCGAAAATATCGGCATTGGCAAAATCCTTGACCACGTTTTATCAGGCCAGGAGTGGCATGCCAATCACCCCATCGTTAGAGAAGCCGCGCAGATTCTGGCGAGTCAGCGTGATGAACTAGCTTTGATGGGAGTTAGGCTGACCTGCGGGAAAAATGCCACCTCATCAGCCTACTTTGGAGCACTGCTCAGAATTTTTGGCTTACGGACTGAATCAAAGCAAATTACGATGAACAATCGCCGAATACGAGTCTATTGTCTTGATGGAGACAACTTAGCTCTCACCAAAGCGGATTTAATTGCTCGATTACCCCGAAATATTGAGCGGTATGGTGAATTACAGATGAACTCCGAAACCCCGTGGATACAGGAGATTTATAGTTTGCACACACCTTTTGAAAACAATAATAATCAGGGGTGTGTGCAGCCATTCAATTCACTACAGGATATTAGTTATAGTGATCTTGAGCCTGAGCCTAAACCACTACCTCCATTCATAGAAAGAATCCAAAAAGCACCCATTGAGCTTTGCCATGGGTCAAGAACTGTCATCGAGGGTTTAATTCGTGCCTACAACGTTAAAACTATCAGGAAAATTGCTCTGTGGTTCGACAATTATGCTGGCTCTGAGTGGATTAATGCCTTTAATTTATGATTTTTACTGTGCTAAAAAAACTACAAAAACTAGATTTATATCCCTATACTCCTGAGACATCATAAATCTTCATGATTAAAAGGTTTCTCGTCGGGAGAAAGTCGCTTCTGGAAGAAGGATTTCATCAAAATAGAAGCGACTTGTGCACTATTTTGGGGCAGTCTACTTATTTTTCATTGCTTCAACTTGGGCGATCGCCGCTTCTCGAAAGAAGAGAGTCGATTGTGTTTCCACTGGACGAGCACTTACGGTTGAGAAAATGAGAGTCGCTCCCATGAGCACCATGATGGCATTTTCAGTGAAACTGATAACACCTAACGGAGCTTTAGAATTCCCACCAATGCAAGCACAATTCAACGCAATTTTATCAATATAAACTGCCTTGAAAACCGATACCGCACCACTCACACCAATTGCCAAAGAGCCGATACCGGTTGCCAAAGGAGCGATCCCTGAAAGAAAGCCCAGACCGACCAACAATTCCGCAAAAGGATAGACCTTGCCATAGGGTTTAAACTTTTGAGTCACGAGATCGTATTTCGCAAAGCTTTCCGAAAAGGAATTAATATCCATCAACTTCAAGGAAGCCAACATCGATAAAGAAACACCCATAAAACCAGAAACACCGATCGATGTCGCCGCAGCAATCAAACCAGCAGTGGAGAATAAAGCCGCCACAGGTGTATAGGAATAATCTGGTTTTTCAGGTTCAATATCAAAATAATCAGCTAAATCGCTATACCCACCAATGCGATAGTCACCAAAAAAGATTTGTGGCGTTGTAGGTACATCATGCTTTGTCTTAAAAGCAGCAACTTCTTCTGGTGAAGTTAAGCGTACATCTTCAAAATCAATGCCATGTTCGTTAAGAAGATTAATTGCCCTCAATCCCCAAGGACATTCATGTTCAGAAGTTGACATGCGATATAGTCTGACGGCTTTTGGCTCAATACTTACGTTGCCGTGAGGGCTTGTCATAGTTTTTGTGATTGTAGACATGGGTTTGTCTCCTTCAATAGAAAAGGTAGTTGTTAGTTCCATGCATTAACCCTAAACCCTGTAGTGAGCTGTAGAGTCAAGAGGATCAATAGCTTTTTTTGAAAAAATCTTTTTGCTTTACTCTCTAGTTAAGTGCAAGGTTTAAGATGGAAGAAAATAAAAGGAATTTTCTATGGCGGTTATTACTGGCTTGAAAATTGGCGATGTGGCGAAACAAACAAAAGTAGCTGTAGGAGCATTACGCTATTACGAAGATCAAGGACTGATCAATTCGGAGCGGGGTGATAATGGCTACCGTTACTACTCACCAGACATTGTGCAGCAGGTGCGATTCATTAAAAAAGCCCAATCTCTTGGTTTGTCCCTAGGAGATATTCGAGAGATTCTCACGGTGCATCGCCGTGGTGATCTGCCTTGTGATTTTGTCCAGCACCTATTGCAAGAAAAGATTCAGCAGCTTGAGGTAAAAATTCAAGAAATGATCCTTTTTAAAACTGAGCTAGAGGCTTATCGCGACCGTTGGAGCAGTGATCAGATTCATCCACAGCCGGAAGATATTTGTCCTTTGATTGAAATGGTTCCCTTAACGCAGGTATCTGATCGTAAATAGGTGTGACGAGAATGTGACATTGTCTTTTTTGGGTGGCCAATGAGTCGCTTTGGTAATGTTCCCATTCGGTTGGCGATCGCCTGTGGTGCTTGACGGATAATCTCGCAAAGGACAGTAGATAGCTTAGGCCCAACTAAGTATTGTGATTTTCTAGAATGGTTTTCCTGCGAGGTAAAGGTAAGTGAAGAGTAAATGTACTACCTTGGTTAGGGCGACTGATGAGGTGGATATTGCCTTGGTGAGCGCGGGCGATCGCCTGGGCAATGGCCAGCCCTAAACCCGTACCTCCGGTATGGATGGCACGGTCTGCATGCACGCGGTAGAAACGATCAAAAATATATTTCTGGTCAGCAAGGGGAATCCCAACCCCTGTATCGGCGACCTCTACTAAAATTTCTCGGCTTTGACGTTTTAGGGTGAGGGTGATTGTGCCGCCAGCAGGGGTGTACTGAATGGCATTGGCGATCAAATTGGCGAGGAGCCGATATAACTGTTCTTCATTGCCGAGGCTGTCAAAAGGATCATCTGGAGGGATCTTGGCGATGAGGGTGAGGTGAGCGGCGATCGCCATTGCGGAGAATTCTTCGATCAAGTCTGTGGCGATGGTCGCCAAAGAACAAGACTGTGGGAGGGGTATTGGCTCCAAATCCAGGCGCGACAACAATAGTAAGTCCTGTACTAAATGGGCAAGGCGATTATTTTGACGCTCGATAATTTTTAGGGTTTGACGGCTGTCTGACTCCGTGAGCTGGGGTTCCCCAAGGGTAAAGTCAATGGTGGAACGAATCACCGTCAGCGGAGTGCGGAGTTCATGGGCAGCATCGGCGGTAAATTGTTGAATTTGTAGATAGCCTCGGTAGGCGGGTGCCATCGCTAGATCAGATAGCCACCAACTGGCGGCAAGGACTAAAACCATGACGGTGGGCAATCCCAGCAGCAATTGCCAGCGGAGGTGGTGGAGCACTATTTCATATTCTGTGAGCGATCGCCCCACTTGGATATAACCCCAGGGTTGCTGATCATTGGTTTTAAGGAATAGTGTAATTTCGCGATAGGCAATTCCGCCAGTATCTATGCGAGTTTGAGGTTGTTCTGACGAGGGAGAATAAGCATTTTGTTCGTAATCTGGCACCTGACCCACAGTTGCCAACAGTTTGCCTGTCTGATCAATGAAACGCACATAATAATTTTCTTGTTGTACGATACCAACCATGTGACGTTGCCCACCAGCGATTGCTGTTTCACATGACTTATCCGCGACACACACCACACCGGGTAAAAAATGTTCCACCACAGGCTCTACTTGGCCCACCTCTGCTAAAGCGGGTTCAATGCCATCATGGAGGGTTCCGGCAATGGTCACTAATTTCCGGTTCAGAGATTGCCACTGGTCATGGGCGATCGCCCGATAGAACCCCAGCCCAAAGACCAATAAAATCAGCCCCGTCGTCCCAGCATACAACCCCGCTAGTCGTTGTCTAGTCCGTAAAAAAGCCGGGTTATGATTCATTGACCACCTTTCCCAGAGCCAAGCGATAGCCCAAGCCATGTACCGTTTCGATCAAATCTTCCGCCCCACAGGCTATCAATTTACGCCGCAACAAACGCATCTGTGCTGATACCACATTGCTTTTTAGGTCAGCATCCATCGACCACACTTGATACAAGATTTGATCCCGGCTCAAAATTTGTTGGGGGTGTTGCATCAAAAATTCTAACAATTGAAATTCCTTTGCCGTCAGCGTGGCTGTTGTACCGTTGTCAGCCCTAATCGTAAAACTGTCATAGTCCAAGGTGAGGGGCCCCAAGGTTAAGCGCCGTGATTGGAGGTGGGGCGATCGCCGTTGTAAGGCCCTCAGTCGCGCCAACAATTCCGCATTACTAAAAGGCTTTACTAAATAATCATCCGCCCCAGCATCCAGACCCTGCACGCGATCTTCTACCCGATCCTTTGCCGTCAACATCAACACCGGCAATGTATAGTTTGTCTCCCGCAACCGCTGACAGAGCGCTAACCCCGACAACTTCGGCAGGAGCCAATCCACCACCAATACCGTATATTGCGCCCAAGGACTTTGCAGATAATCCCATGCCGCCTCGCCATCCCTCGCCCAATCCACAATATATTTTTCCCGCGTCAGGGTGCGCTCAATAATTGCCCCTAAATCTGGCTCATCTTCTACCAATAAAATTCTCATTGCCCTCGTTTCTACAAAATTTCATTGCCATTTCATTTTTGCCCACTACCATCAAGACCATCATCACAAATTTAATCGAGATTTCATGCGTCAATATATCTTTGCTCTCTTAACTTCCCTGGCTGTTCTCCCCACAATCACACCAGCGGCGATCGCCCAGCCGACCCATGACAACATGAACCCCGCTACACCCATGGAACATATGGAACATATGACCCATGACGAGCAGATGGAAAATATGCACCATGCTGAACAGATGGAGTCCATGGAAGAAATGAACCACGCAGAACACATGGAAGGCATGAACCATTCTGAACATATGGAGCATTCTCCAGAAGCAAATCCTGACTGTTCCCATAAAACCATGGCAGAACCTACTAGCAGCCTGAACAATACTGATCTCGTCGCCCATGCTGGCCATCAACATGGTCGCCGTAAAACTCCTCCCACAAACAACGGATAACCCAATTCATTAGTTCGGGCTAAATTAGGTGGGGGTTATTCGCCCCTACCCAGGCCCCCATAGCCCCCGTTGTTCCCCTGGTATTTAAGAGATCTAGCCCAAGACCATGCGTTTTTTTAATCAGTCTTATATTCGCTATATTCACTATGCTCTTGTGCCTATTATTCTCCTGCCTTTCCTCCTGACTCTGATTACAGGTTCGCTCTTTCAAGTTGCTGTCCTAACCGACAAAGTTGATCAGTACATTTGGCTGCTGGACTTGCATCGAGGCACATTCGGTAATGTCAATCTTGATTTTATCTATCCATTCTTAAATGCTTTTGGCCTGCTTTTCATGGTCGTGACAGGTTTTGTCCTGTGGCTTTTGAAATTTTTGAAAATGATCCAAAAAAGAAAAACAATTTAATTTTTTTAATCCAATTAACTAACAAACAAAAATTAATCACAATCAACCCCTACGGATAACAACATCTGTGATGAAGGAACGATATACAGCCATCAGTCGGCGACAACTATTAAAATTAGCGACGGGATTTGGCGTTAGCGTCGGTTTACATCCCCTACTCCAGCGATCAGCCCGTGCCACGGGGGTTGCTTCACCGATGTTAGGGGAACTCCTGCCGATAGGTCGCTATCCAGATCAGATTGATCTCAGAGTCTTTCAGGAGCAAATCAAAATCGGCGATCGCCAAAGCAATGCCATCACCGTCAATGGCACAGTCCCCGGCCCAGTGATTCGCCTCAAAGAAGGACAAATCGCCAAGATTAATGTGAGCAACGAACTCGACAGCGAAACATCGATCCATTGGCATGGGTTAATTTTGCCCGCCACTATGGATGGTGTCCCGGGCATTAGCTTCAACGGCATCAAACCCAAAACCACCTTCAGCTACGAATTTCCCGTCAACCAAAACGGCACCTACTGGTATCACAGCCACAGTGGCTTACAAGAACAACAGGGACATTTTGGTGCCTTAATCATCGACCCCCTCAAACCCGAACCCTTTAGCTATGACCGGGATTACGTCGTCATGCTCTCGGACTGGACAGCGGAAGACCCCCAGCAAATTCTCCGCAATCTCAAGAAAGTCAGCACTTTTTATAACTACCAACAACGTACGATCGCCCATTTTAGCGAAGATGCTGACTGGGCAAAGATGCGTATGGATCCCACCGACATCGCCGATGTGACCGGGGCGACCTATACCTATCTGATGAATGGTACGGCTCCAGCAGATAACTGGACAGCGTTGTTTAAACAGGGAGAAAAAATTCGCCTGAGATTTATTAATGCCTCTGCCATGACCTACTTTGATGTACGGATTCCGGGGCTAAAAATGACGGTTGTACAGGCAGATGGTCAAAACGTTCAACCTGTGTCCGTAGATGAATTTCGGATTGCAGTGGCAGAAACCTACGATGTGATCGTCGAACCCCAGGCGGATAAACCCTACAGCATTTTTGCAGAAACCATGGATCGTAGCGGCTATGCTAGGGGAACTTTGTCGCCTCAAGTGGGCCTAGTTGCGGCGATCCCTCCCCTGAGAACTCGCCCCCTCCGCACAATGGAAGACATGGGCATGGATCACGGTTCCCACGGTGACCACGGGGGACATGGCCCGAAACAGCAAGCCAAACCCACTGACCATAAGAACTATCAAATGGAGCATTCTGGGCATGAGATGAATGCCATGCCCAATGAGGATCATTCCCATTCTGGGCACAATATGCCTGAGATGAGTCCGTCATCAGCGATGGATCACTCCAGCCACGATATGCACAACATGGATACAGCACCAGCGACGGATCATTCTGGACATGGTATGCACCAGATGGATCATGGGGGGCCTGATTTAGGTGAGGCGGTGCCCCATGGTCCAGATCACCATGGGGTCGGTAATGCAGGTGTACCGATGATGGTGAAAAATCGTCTCCATGAGCCGGGAATCGGTTTAGAAAGTACCCCCGACCATAAAGTCTTGGTCTATACAGATCTACGTAGTTTAGAACCAGGATCTGATCGGCGATCGCCCGAGCGAGAGTTAGAGCTACATCTGACGGGCAACATGGAACGATATATGTGGTCTTTTGACGGCAAAAAATATTCTGAATCACCCATTTTGCAGTTCTACTATGGCGAACGGTTACGCCTAACTTTTGTTAATGACACCATGATGGAGCACCCGATCCATCTCCATGGCATGTGGATGGAAATTGACAATGGCTCAGGGGCTTATAAACCTCGCAAACATGTCCTCAATGTCAAACCTGCCGAAAAATGTTCCGTTGAAGTCAATGTGGATGTGACAGGAAACTGGGCTTTCCATTGCCATCTGCTCTATCACATGGAAGCAGGTATGATGCGCACCGTCGCAGTTGTAGAACGTCCCCTGGGAGAACAGTCGTGAAGCATTATCTTTTAAACAAAACCCTAGGGGCGATCGCCTTCAGTTTAGGACTGCTGCCCATGAACCCAGCCGCCGCTGAACACGGTCCATTACCAGAAACGGCGATCGCCCAACATAATCATGGCGCTGATCATTCAGATATCCCCCCAGGATTTACCCCCCTCCCCGGCGTAGAACCGAAATATCATGGCGATGAAACCTATGGACTCTTGCTCTTTGAACAATTGGAATACCGTAGCCAATCAGGGGAAAACAGTGTGAATTGGGAAGTTAACGGCTGGCGTGGCGGTGATTACCAGCGGCTATGGCTTAAATCTGAAGGTGAAATTGGTACGGAGACAGGCGACGGCGAACAGGAAACCCAAGTGCTCTATTCCAAACTAATCGCACCATTTTGGGAACTGCAAACGGGACTTCGTTATGACTCCGAATGGGAAGAAAACGGCACCAAAGATCGTTTTTTAGGCGTGATTGGCCTTCAGGGTTTGCTGCCCTACAAACTAGAAACCGATGCTGCACTATTTATCAGTGAAGCTGGGGATATTTCTGCCCGTTTTAGTCTAGAACGACAATTACTGCTCACCCAACGACTAATTCTGCAACCAGAACTAGAAGTGAATCTTGCGGCTCAATCCGTGGAGGAATTCGGCGTCGGTTCTGGTTTGAATGATATTGGCCTGAGTGCCCGTCTCCGCTACGAAATTAGTCGCAATGTTGCTCCTTATGTGGGAATAGACTGGTCACGCAAATTTTTTGGATCTGCGGACTACAGTCGAGCAGAGAGTGAAGACGTGGAAACTTGGGCGGCTGTGGGAGGAATAAGACTTTTATTCTAAAAAAACGATAAATCGTTCACTAATGAATTGGAAAGAACTAAATGATTAATATGAGAACAGCATTATTAATGTTATTAGCTACACTGGCAATTCCTCATTCGGCTTATTCTCATAAGCAAAAATATCATATCAAGAAGCCAAAATCTTCTAAGTCAGTGCTTAAAAAAGATGATGTTTTTGAACGACAAGAAGTACATCAAAATATCACTAAAAATCATAAAGTGGGTGAGCAAAATCAAAAGAGTCCCCCACCAAATACCCAAATCCCAGATGGTTTAGGAGAACTCCTATTTGCGATGACTATCGCAGTTCCGGCCACTCTCTATGGTCTCAGTAGCAGCAACGATTAATAGATTTTGATATGAATAAGTGTTTACTTAATAATCTATTTGAATCACATTAAGATGCTGCCGCTAAAATCACTGGGGGGATGTTAATGCTGGTACATTCCCAGCTCCAGCCTCGCATTATACCGCCACGCCCGATCATTCCCCCCATCAATAGAACTCCAACAAGTAAAGAAACAAGAACACCGCCAGCAAATCCAGCTGCAATAAAAGCTAAAACTTTGGTATCCATGGTCAAACCTCTTTTTAATTTAAGACTCCTAAAGAGAGACCTGTAATGGCCTAAAAGGCATACTATGATCATAGATCCAATAGTCAGCTTTAATCTTTCCCCTAAAGAAAAGGTAAGACAACGCAAAACAATGTAGAATTATCTCGAAAATTGTAATGAATCATTCCCATTCTCAGGATCACCATTCCAAGCATCAGAATCATCATAAAGGCAGTAAACATGGGCACCATGGTGGCCACAGCGGCCATGGACACCACAGTCCAGGGATGTTTAAACAGCGTTTTTTTGTCTCACTAATTTTGACGCTACCAATCTTATATTTTTCCCCACAGCTTCAAGGCTGGCTGAACTATGAAGCGATCACCTTTCCTGGCTCTGGGTGGATTAGTCCAATTTTGGGTATCGCACTCTACTTCTATGGGGGTTGGCCTTTCCTCCAGGGAGCATGGCACGAATTTAAAAGCAAGATTGGCATGATGACGCTGATTGCTCTGGCGATCACCGTGGCTTTTATCTACAGTGTGGCTGTCTCCCTAGGTTTAGAGGGCATGCCTTTTTACTGGGAACTGGCAACATTAATTGACATTATGCTGCTAGGCCACTGGATCGAAATGGCTTCGGTACAGGGAGCCAGTAAAGCCCTAGAAGAACTCTCTACTTTAGTACCTAATGAAGCTCACCGTATGCAGGATGGGCAAATTGAGGATGTGCCCGTAGATGAAATTCAGACCGGAGATGTGATTCTGATTCGTCCAGGAGAACAAATTCCCAATGATGGGGAAGTGATTGAGGGGCACACCAGTATTAACGAGTCATTTTTAACGGGGGAATCAAAGCCTGTTCATAAAGAAGTTGGTGATGAAGTTGTGGCTGGCTCTGTGAATACAGATGGCTCTGTGCAAGTGCGAGTGACGCGGATTGGAGAAGATACCGCCATCAGTCAAATTATGCGACTGGTGGAAGAAGCTCAATCGTCCCGAAGCCGCTACCAAGTATTAGCCGATCAAGTTGCCTACTGGTTGACAATCATCGCGATCGCCGCTGGTACCCTCACGTTTATTGTCTGGCTCAGTCTCACTGATCTCATTTTTTCTATCAATCGAGCGGTCACAGTCCTAGTGATTACTTGTCCCCATGCCCTAGGGTTAGCGATCCCTTTGGTGATTGCCAATTCCACGGGGTTGGCTGCCCGCAATGGCATTTTAGTCCGCAATCGAGACTCTTTAGAACGAGCAAAGGATATTAAAATTGTCGCTTTTGATAAGACAGGAACATTGACCCAAGGCCAATTTGGGGTTCAAGCGATTACGACAGATGGCATGGAAAATGATCAGGCATTGGCGATCGCCGCCGCCTTAGAAAATCCATCTGAGCACCCCCTGGCGCAGGCGATTGTCGGTGCAGCTAAAGCTGATCAATTGGATTTTCCACAGATGCAAAATTTTCAAACGATTACTGGACAGGGCGTAGAAGGCACAATTGACGGTCAAACCTATCGAGTGGGGCGTCCTGAATGGGTAAAAGAAAGCAACTTATCTTTTCCTGATTCGTTACAACAAGCTCTAGATAAGGCGGATAATCGTGGCGAAAGTGCTGTTGTTTTGATGACTGATGATCGCGTTATTGCCGTAATCTCCATGGCTGACCAAGTAAGGGAAAGCGCTCGTAAAGCTATTGATCGTCTCTATCAAATGGGTATTCAGACAGTGATGATTACTGGTGATGCAGAGGCTGTTGCCCGGGCTGTCGCTGAGGATTTAAATATTGATCGTTATTATGCCCGTGTTTTACCAGAAGACAAGGTTAAGCGTATTAAAGACCTCAAAAAAGATGCCCCTACTGCGTTTGTCGGAGATGGAATCAATGATGCAGCTGCACTCCTGGAAGCCAACATGGGGCTGGCGATTGGAGCAGGTACTAATGTGGCAATCGAATCTGCTGACTTGGTATTAGTGGAAGATGATCCCTTGGATGCGGTGAAAGCTCTAGTGCTAGCCAAAAAGACCTACAGCAAGATGCTGCAAAATTTATTTTGGGCCACAGGGTACAATATTGTCACAATCCCCTTAGCAGCGGGGATATTTTCGAAATGGGGAATTGTGCTCTCCCCTGCAGTGGGAGCCTTACTGATGAGTCTTTCTACTGTAATTGTGGCGGTTAATGCTGTGCTGTTGCGCCGTGTTAAGCTGGCATGATGATTACCTAATTCTTCTTTCGTGTGACCTAATTTTAAAGAGAGAAGATAACTACTTGATTGAGTTGGCGCTTACCACTGTTTTTACTTGTAAATAAACGAAGTCTGATTGTGTGTGATGAAATTTGGTGAGAGTGCTTTAACACGTATTATCGTAAGCTTGCTGAAATCGCTGAAACTATTGCTACATAAGAGTTTTACTGGCAATAGCTACAAATTATCGTAAGCTTAAGCTATTTTTTGTCTACTCTTAAATTAATTCTATCGTTGGGGATCATTGCTCCATAAGCTTTTCAGGGGGGCGATCGCCGAGAAATATGCTTTGTGGAACGTTATTAGATTTCATCATCACTGCTACTCATTTGCTTTTCAAAAGATTGCCGTACTAGACCAATGACATAGGGAAGTTGCTCTAAATTTTCTAAACCAACTTCGACATCACCATTTCCCCAACGACCTAAATTAGTTACATCTTTGCATAAGCCTTTAGGATCACTGATTTCAGGAAATTTCATATTAAGGGATAATCTTAATCGTTTGGCTTGAGGTACGACATCAACAAAGTTAGTTTCTGCTTTATAAGCCACATAAAGCTTTAAAAACTCTTCTGCAATGCAAGGGTCGAGAGCTAAAACTTGATTTCTGAATTCTTGAAATAGTTTTTTAATATTACCGGAAAGTAAGTGCGGATGATCATCAATGGAATAATTGTCATTACTCTGATCCTTTTGTTGATAAACATCTAAAATATCCTGACCAAGTTTAGGAGAAGACCAAACTACAAGTGCTTTATTGGATAGTGTTTCAGCTCTTTTGATAATTTCTTCTTCAGTCCATTCTTTAATTTGACCTAATCCCTGATTTAGTGATAAAGGACTATATTTAAATCCAATTTCTTTTGCTGTTCCACCATCAACTTCTATTGTTAATTCTCTTTTTTCTGGAAATGGACGATCACTATATTCTGAGTTATAAGCTGTAAGTGTTAGGTTTCCCAATGTATGTAACCATTTCGCTTGAATTGCTTGCCAATTTTCGCCAAGAGCTTTCTGCCACTCGTCAGATAATTTTTTATTCTGTGGCATGATATGCTCGATTGTGTATTCATCTACAACAACTAATTCTTTTTTGTTGTGGTTTTCTAAACGACGTAGCCAATAGGAACGATTGCGAAAGTTATATAAATCACGAATTTTTAACTCTCTTTTAAATTCTTCATTATTAGGAAATCTTCTGTAAGATGGCAATGTTAAAAATCGGGCTTTAATGCTTTCAAGATATCGATCTTTTTTGAGAAACTTGTGAAAATTGGCAAATGTTTTATTCAATGAGTTTGTGGGAATTGAACAAATAGCTCTACGAAAAACATAACTTTCAATGAGCCTCGTAGCTTCTAGCAATTCATTTTTAGAAAGAATTTTATTCTGATAATCAGCGTACAATTCGAGGAGTAGTGGGTAACATACATCGACTTTTAATTCTCTTAAATCTCTGAAAGCACTTTTCAAGTCTTTGTCTGTTTCTCTCCCAAGAGCAATGGCACAATAATATTTTGAGAATCGATATAAATCTTCGACGGTTTTATTTATGATATTGGAATCTATAATCTTTGAATTTATAAGTTTTTTGAATGTGACATACACATCCGTTTTCTTAGGCAATTCGCCTAACTTTACTGTTAAATAATATCGCATGAAGCTGTCAAAGTAGCTACTATAAGCTTCTTGACCAAATTCCAACTCCATTCTACGCCAATAATTTTCATAGAGACTCGTTTGCTGTTCCGGTTCGAGTCCCATAAGGATAAAATTACGTATTAAATCAGCTTGGCTCAACTCTCGCCCTGTTGAGTTCATGCTTTCAAATATGAGTTGAGGATTATCAGATTTTCGGTCTAAGGCAATGTCAACAACCATTAATTTTTTCAGACCCTTGCACAACTGGTAAAGATTATTATTAATTCCCCTAATCTTTTGAGTAAAAAAATCAAAGTTAGTGGAAATTTTAAGAGATTTGTTATGTGGAAAATCCTGATTCTTCAGCAACGATAGCCATGTATCTTTATCTGTTTGAGTTAATATTAGCTTATATTTTTCAGAAGGATCATCAGGATAAGGATTCGTGAGATATTTGCCACGAATTTGAGAAGAAGAAAATCCCTTTGGTATTTTTTCTTCGGAATAATTTTCCAATTCTCTTGCTAAAGCTTCTAATAAAATAGAAATAGTTGTCAGTCGTTGTTGACCATCAATGATCAATAGGGGAGAAGTTGCACTTTCATTCGACATTATATAAACAACTGAACCTATAAAGTGTACTTCTATTTTGTCACTTTTTCCTGCTCTAATAATGTCATCCCACAACTGTTGACATTCTTTGATTTCCCATGAATAAGTACGTTGATAGATGGGGATATTTAATTGCAGTGAGGTTTGCAGAAATTTTAGTAACTGTGTTGCTTGTGCTTTCATTGAAATTTTGAAATTATTAAGAATCTTGGATGATGTATGTAATCGCCGTCTATTTATGAATTCTGCTTTGTGAAGTAATCAGTCATTACTCGCTCTACCAAATCGGACATATCTTCTTTTTGACTGACAGCGTAAAGTTTGATTTGGTGATGTAGCTCGTTACTGAGATAGAGAGTTGTTCTGGTGAAATCAGGACTAGCACTTTTCCCAATAGGTCGTTTGTTCTTGTTGAAGTGTGTTTTCGGAGGCATTCTGTGTTCCTCAAAGGCGATCGCCACCTATACTTTAACCTTTATTGCAATTTATAAATGTTTAAATGTTTAAAGTTTTATTCGTATTACACTATGTCTTAAGTGACATTTTGTATGTCGGCGATCGCTCCCATTCCACGTCTAATTAATGTCGGCTATCTACGATAACTGTGACTTTCCATTACTCCCAGAACTTAAGCACTGCCTGAAGGAAGGCTACCGCTCTGATTTTTGCGTGGGTTACTTCAACCTGCGGGGTTGGCATGAACTCGAAGATGAAATCGAGCAGTTTGGGGTAACAGGAGGACAAAATTGCCGCTTGTTGATTGGCATGCAAAAGCTCCCTAATGATGAGTTAAAGCAAAAATTTGCGATCGAACGTCGTAAAGAACGTATCTCCAATGAAACAGCCAATAAATTAAAGAAAATTATGGCCCAACAGTTTCGGGCGCAATTGACCTATGGTGTTCCCACTGCAAGGGATGAGGCAACTCTAAAGCGTCTACAGGCGCAGTTACAGGCCAATAAGTTAGAGGTACGTTTGTTCTTGCGTCATCTCCTCCATGCCAAACTTTATCTGATTTATCGCGAAGATAAAATCACGCCACGCATTGGTTATGTGGGTAGCAGTAATCTTACTTTTTCTGGTTTGAGTGGTCAGGGTGAGCTGAATGTCGAGGTTACTGACCGAGATGATACAAAAAAGCTGGAGGGATGGTTTCAAGACCGCTGGGAGGATAAGTTCTCTCTCGATATTTCCCAAGACCTGATTGAGGTCATTGACGAAAGTTGGGCTGGTCGCCAGCTCAAGCCCTTTTACATTTATCTCAAGATGGCTTATCACCTCTCACAGGAGGCACGGGATGGTTTAAGCCGTTACCAGGCTCCCCAAAATTTTGGCTTATTGGAGTTTCAGGAACAGGCTGTACGGGTGGCGATGCAGCATATCGATAAACGCAATGGGGTGATTATTGGTGATGTGGTTGGTTTAGGAAAAACCTTAGTGGGCACAGCGATCGCCCATGTATATGAAGAAGAATATGGGACAAGCACTCTAATTATCTGCCCTAAAAATCTAGAATCGATGTGGCAGAGTTACGTGGAACGGTATGGTCTACGTGGAAAAGTAGTTCCCATTAGCCAAGTGGAGAAAGTCTTACCAGAGGTTCCGGCTCGTTTTCGCTTGGTACTGATTGATGAAAGCCATAACCTCCGTAACCGTGAGGGGAAACGTTACCAGGCGATTAAAGAATACATGGATCAGAGTGGGGCACGGTGCATCATGCTCACAGCAACGCCCTACAACAAAGGCTACTTAGATTTATCGTCTCAACTACGCTTATTTTTGCGGGAAGAAGCTGATTTAGGGATTAAGCCAGAAGCTTATATTCGCGAGCTTGGGGGGGAAATGCAATTTCGGCGGCGTCACCAAGCCCCTGTGCGATCACTCATGGCATTTGAACATAGTGATGAGCCAGAAGATTGGCAGCAGCTCATGAGTCGCTATATGGTGCGACGGACGAGGGGATTTATCAAAAACACCTATGCCAAGCAAGATGAGCGCGGTTCCTATCTGGAGTTTCCTAATGGCGATAAATTTTATTTTCCTATCCGTCGCCCCTGTACGGTGAAATTCAATACAGTCGGTGATTCAGACCCCTATGCGCGGTTGTATGGCGATCGCGTGGTGGACATTATCAATAGCCTTTGCTTACCTCGATATGGTCTAGGTAATTACGTGATTCAACCGCCTAGCAGCCGCAAAAAAGCCCGCACTAAAGCCCCCGGTCAGATGAGTTTAGAGACGGGGTTTGAGCATTTGGACATTACTGAAGCGGAGCGAAAAATCCTCGCGAATCTTTCCCATGCGGGCCAGCGGTTAATGGGCTTCTGCCGGACAAATCTGTTTAAACGTCTCGAAAGCAGTGGAGCCGCATTTATCCAGTCCATTGAGCGCCATATTCTGCGAAATTATGTTTATCTTCATGCGATCGCCAATGAATTAGAGATTCCGATTGGGACGCAGGATGCCGCATTGCTGGATGATACTACCGATGAAGATCAAGATTCTTTGTTGGGACAGGATTGGGAAACAGCAACGGAATCAAGCGAAGATAGTTTTGATGAAGATGCTTTTACGCCGAGTGTGGAACTGAAACAACGGGCTTCCATTATCTATGAGCTTTACAAAACCCAATACCCCCGTCGATTTAAGTGGATTCGTTCTAATTTATTTCAGCCAGAGTTGGCCCAGGATTTAGCCCAGGATGCCCAAGCTTTGGTGCAGATTCTCAAAATTGCAGGACGTTGGGAACCGGATCAAGATGGAAAATTGACGGCTCTCGCGGAGTTGTTAACGCAGCAACACCCCGATGAAAAAATTCTAATTTTTACGCAGTTTGCAGATACCGCCCGATATTTAGCAGAGACTTTAGGGGCTAAGGGCATCACCCATATTGGGCTCGCAACGGGAAATACGCAAAATCCAACCCTGTTAGCCCAACGGTTTAGCCCGAAAAGTAATGGCAAGAATATTCCACCGGCGGAACAGCTACGGATTCTCATTGCCACGGATGTGCTGAGTGAAGGCCAAAACCTACAGGACAGCAGAATTATCCTCAACTATGATTTGCCCTGGGCGATTATCCGGCTTATTCAGCGGGCAGGTCGTGTAGACCGAATTGGACAGGAAGCTGATGAAATTTTTTGTTATTCCTTCCTACC
This sequence comes from Picosynechococcus sp. PCC 73109, assembly GCF_001521855.1. Taxonomy (NCBI): domain Bacteria; kingdom Bacillati; phylum Cyanobacteriota; class Cyanophyceae; order Chroococcales; family Geminocystaceae; genus Picosynechococcus; species Picosynechococcus sp. PCC 73109. The sequence continues at coordinate 7,879 of NZ_CP014002.1, read as the reverse complement.
AGCAGAGGGGGTTGAACAATTAATCAATCTGCGGGGTCGGTTGCGCGATCGCCTTCAGGAAAATCAAGAAGTGGTCGGTACAGATGAAGCTTTCTTTGAGGATGAGGAAGAGCGGTCAATGCTACTCAATCTCTACCATGAAAAATCGGGTGTCCTCGATGATGATGACGATGAAGGGGAAGTCGATTTAACTTCTGAGGCTTTACAGATTTGGCAAACGGCAATCGATGCGAACCCTAAATTAAAACGATTAATTGCAGAACTTCCGGATGTGGTGTTCTCGACCCGCCGCCATGAACCAAATACTTTAGATCCAGAGGGTGTCTTGCTTTATTTGCGCACCTCGGAGGGAACAGATGCTTTGGCCTGGGTAGATAAGTATGGTAACAGTGTGACCCAATCCCAGATGCGTATTCTGCGGACGGCCCGCTGCAGCATTGAGACTCCAGCTCAAGCACGCCACCCCCAGCATCATCATTTAGTCCAAAGAGCGTCCCAGTTGATTACAGAACAAACCAAAAAAGTGTCTGGTGTTATGGGGAGTCGGCGTGGAGTCAGAGCAAGAGTCTACGACCGTCTGATGTTTTACTGTCAAAAAGTGCAAGAAAAAACACCCTTATTGGCTCAAGGTCAGACTTGGGAACAGTTGGAACAAGCTATCGAGATGATTCACACCTATCCCCTGAAGCAAAATGCGATCGCCTCTTTGAACCGAGAATTGAGGGCTGGAATTTCTGATGAAGATTTGGCCCAAAAAGTGACTTACCTCATGGAGCATGATGCCCTCTGTGTGGTGACAGCGGACGGTACATTCGAGGGGGCGAGGGTCATTTGTTCGATGGGCTTATTTCAGGGCTAGGATCGTCAAATTACTGCTTAACTACATTGAGGAAAAAATGATGACAACAACACAGATGGAAATTGTCGAAATGCTGGAGGCTTTACCAGAAAAAGCTTTGGATGAGGTGCGTGGATTCTTGCTGACATTACAGGATCGTTACCGTACAGAACGTGCCACAACGCTCAGTGAGGGGATGGCCTATATCGAGCAAGTTCGCGGACAGATGAAATTTGATATGACCACCGATGAGATTATGGCGTTGACAAGGGGTGAGGATGATTAAGATTTTGGTAGATAGTAACGTCTTAATTGATGTCTTTTCGGATGATTCTGCTTGGTTTGCTTGGTCACATCAACAGCTTGCCCATTTTATTGATCGGCCTGAAATCTATCGGCTTGTGATTAATCCTGTGATTTATGCGGAAGTATCCATTGGGATTGAGTCTACCCAGAAGCTTGACCAACTCCTACCGCCCAAATACTACACCAGAGAAACACTGCCTTATGATGCAGCTTTTATTGCTGGGAAGGCTTTTTTACAGTACCGACGCAATGGCGGCAAAGGGCGATCGCCATTACCAGATTTTTATATTGGAGCGCACGCTCTGACGGTGGGTTATCGGTTGTTGAGCCGCGATCGCCAACGTTACCAAACCTATTTTCCTGATCTTGATTTGATTGCACCCTAGGGGAACTACTGATGAAACTAAACCGCAAGCGTACTGAAAAATATCTCAAGGATTTTGATTTTGAATCCCTTTTTATTGAAGAGTTGGGCTGGGATACAGTCGATGCGGTGACGGTTCCCCTAGAGGTGGATGAGGCTTATTTTGAGGCGGAGGCGATCGCCCAAAAGCGTGGGTTTACGGTTTACCAGTGTATTTGTGATGAGATCCCCCAGAGACGAATTCGCGTCAAGCTAGATCGAGAATTGACCACAGTTTCTAAATCTCATTTATTGATTTTTGGAGATGAGGCGCAAGCAAGCCAAGTCTGGATGTGGGTCAGACAGGAACTAGGTAAACCCCTGACACCTCGTTTTGAAGAGTATCGAGTGGGACAGTCAACAGAGCGAATATTACAGAAATTAGAAGCTCTGGCAATCGCCTTTGAAGAAGAAGATGAGTTGACTTTGGTTGAGGTCAACCGGCGGGTCAGACAAGCATTTGATGTAGATAAAACAACAAAGAAATTCTACAAAGAATTTGAAAGACAACATAAGCAGTTCTTAAAGCATATAGAAGGTATTGATAATGAGTTTGATAAAAATTGGTATGCTTCTTTAATGCTAAATCGTTTGATGTTTGTTTATTTTATTCAACGGAAAGGATTTTTAAATGAAGATATTAATTATTTACAAAATCGTTTAAAATTATGCCAAAATAGATTTGGTGATGATAAATTCTATTCGTTTTATCGATATTTTCTACTGCGTCTGTTCCATGACGGTTTAGGTAAATCAGATCGAGATCAAGAGCTAGATGAATTACTGGGAGTAATTCCTTATCTTAATGGTGGCTTTTTTGATATCCATCAGTTAGAGATTAAATATAAGAATATTGAAATTTCTGATGATGCTTTTGAAGAAATTTTTACTTTCTTTGGTAACTGGGATTGGCATTTAGATGATCGTGCAGCGAAAAATCAGAATGAAATTAATCCTGATATTTTAGGTTATATCTTCGAGAAGTATATTAACCAAAAGCAAATGGGAGCATATTATACGAAGGAAGATATTACGGAGTACATCAGCAAAAATACAATCATTCCTTTTTTCTTTGATGCGGCGAAGAAAAAAGGAATGATTGCTTTTGACCCCAATGGTGAAATTTGGTCTTTGTTGCAGGAAAATCCTGATCGCTATATTTATGATGCTGTGCTAAAGGGTGTAGATCTTGAGTTGCCAGCGAATATTGCGGCAGGTATTGATGATGTTTCCCAGCGGCAGGATTGGAATAAGTCGGCATCGGAAGAGTTTGCTTTACCGACTGAAATTTGGCGGGAACATGTCGCCCGTCGTCAGCGTTGTTTGGAAATTCGTGAAAAATTACGGTCTGGGGAGATCACCAGCATTAATGATCTGATTACCTATAACCTTAATATTCGTCAGTTTGCTCAGGATGTGATTACAGGTTGTGAGGGGTCTGATTTTCTCTTGGCTTTTTATCGGGCGGTCGCTTCTGTGTCTGTACTTGATCCAACCTGTGGTTCTGGGGCATTTTTATTTGCCGCTTTGGAAATTCTGGAACCGCTTTATTCTGGTTGTTTGGGTCGGATGCGGGGCTTTGTAGAGGAGGATGATCGTCGGATTCGAGGGACAGATCATAAGCCTAGATATGTTGAATTTCGGGAAATTCTTGCTGAGGTGGAGAAACACCCGAATAAACAGTATTTTGTGCTGAAATCTATCATGCTTAATAACCTCTATGGTGTGGACATTATGGAGGAGGCGACGGAGATTTGTAAGTTACGGTTATTCCTGAAACTTGTGGCACAGGTTGAACCTAATCAAAAGTCTAAAAATTTAGGTTTGGAGCCTTTACCGGATATTGATTTTAATATTCGTGCGGGAAATACGTTGGTTGGGTTTACGTCGCGGAATGAGGTCTATGAATCGGCATTTCGCGACTCGAATGGGCAAACTAAATTGTTGTTTGATGATGGTTTTCTAAAGCGAATTGAACAGGGAGCCGTTGCCGTTGATATGGAGTTTAAGCGGTTTAAATCATTGCAGACTCAAATTGATATAGATGGCAAGGAGTTGGCTTCTGCGAAATCTCAGTTAAAGCAGTCGCTAGCAGAATTACGGGTTGAGTTAGATCGGTATTTAGCTGAGGAGTATGAACGAGATTTATCTAAGAAAGCGAGTGCTTTTCAACAATGGAAGGAAAGCTATCAGCCTTTTCATTGGTTTGTTGAATTTTATGGAATTATCAATAAAGGTGGTTTTGATGTCATTATTGGCAATCCTCCCTATGTTGAACTAAAAGATGTTAAAACATATACTCTAAAAAATTTCCAAACGTTAAATTGTAGGGATCTTTATTCTTATACAGTTGAACAAAGCTATAAAATTTTAAATAAAAATAGACGTGTAGGGCTAATCATTCCAATCTCGATGTTTGGAACAGATGGATTTAGTGAATTGCAATCATTATCATTAGATTCATTAAAAGAATTTTGGGTTTCTTGTTTTGCAAATCGTCCATCACAATTATTTAATGGGGCACAAAAAAGGTTAACTATACTTCTTGGATGTCTTGAAAAAAATAATCACCACAAAACTTTTAGTACATCATACTTGAGATGGAATTGTGATGAACGCGAAGAATTATTTTTTAGCCGTATTCATTATATTTCTTTAGAAAAATACTTTAACGTTTTTCCTGCTTCTTTAGAAAAAATAGGAAACTTTGTGGAGATCGCTATTTTTCAAAAAATGCTTGCTAAAAAAGAACAATTAGGAAAAGTAATTACACAATCAGAAAATCATCTATATTACACTCGTAAATTCGGATATTTTTTATCATTCCTCAATTTTGTGCCAGAAATTATTGAAATTGAAACAAATATACGTAAACTACCCTCTGAACTCAAAATTTTAGATTTTAATTCATCAGAATCAGTAATTATTACTATTGCTGCCTTAAGCTCTTCAACATTTTTCTGGTTTTGGAATATATTATCGGATTGCCGTAATCTTAATAAAAGAGATTTATTAGCTTTCCCTTTTAATCCGAATAACTTATCTACTCAACTTAAATTGTCGTTGCTTGAATTTGGAAAAGAATATTTAAAAATCTTAAAATCTTCTTCAAAGAAAATGGTTAAGAGTGGACTTTATATTCAAACATTTGAATATTCAAAATGTAAATCTATCCTTGATGAAATTGATAAAATTCTTGCTCAATACTATGGTTTCACCAATGAAGAGCTAGACTTTATTATTAATTATGATATTAAGTACCGTATGGGTCGTGATTTTGAGGGATAGAATATGAAAAGAGATATGGAATTAATCAAGAAAATCTTACTTGCTTTAGAAGCGAATAATACTATTAACCAATATCTGCATTACTCAAATCTAAATCTTGAAGGATATGACGACAATGAAGTTGCATATCATGTGAAGCTAGCCCATGAAGCAGGATTAATTGAACTTGCAGGTAATAAACCAGTGCAAACAATTGGCTCACCTCCTATATATTTTATTCAATGCTTAACTTGGGAAGGGCATGAATTTCTTGATGCAAGCCGAAGTCCTAAAGTCTGGAATAGTGCTCTCAAAATTATCAAAGATAAAGGACTTGGTATTAGTTTTGATGTTCTTAAAGCACTACTTAGCGCTTATGCCCTCCACGAAGTGGGTTTGAAATAAAATAAAGTCTAAGTACAGGACAAAAGTTGTATGGGGTGAAACTCTGACCCAAGTAGACCTAAAGGTAGCGAAGCTGCAACGAAGTGCCACGCGACCTCTGTAATTCTTTCTGCATAGTCGTTTCAGAAAAATTTTCATGCTAAATCCCCACCATTCATGGCGGGGATTTACAAAGTCAAGCAGCGGCTAGATCTAACCTTTGATCCATATCAAGGTCGAATAACCCATATGGGGTCACGCCATAAAACGGAAAAAATTGCACGCTAAGAAGGTGTGACTAATGCCCTATAGTCTGAAATTTTTTCGATTCGCCAAATGAGTAGGCGATCGCCCCTGACTAAAGCGTTATTAAAAATCCGTTCTTCCCTTTTTCCGAGAAGAAATCTGCACCTCTAGCTTTTGCCGCGTTACTAAACCCTTTCACCTCCTTGGGAAACTCAGTCTTAGTGTTTGTATTGATTAGAATGGCTAAGTCCTCTAACCTCCTGGGGTGATTGGCAACGGCTTCACATATCGCATCAATAATTGAACTAGCAGCAGCATCAGCAAAGGGTGCTATCGGTGCGCCGCCACGGTAAATCCCTGATGAGAGCATCGTGATACGGAAGCCACTGATTTTTTTATCACTCTGGGTAATCTCATTCATCGCGTCCCTATAGATTTGGGTATAACAAGCGTATTCATTGGATGTCAAACCTGCTGCGGTTAGCCTTGGCCCCACGGAATACATCATACCGATACACTCTTTTTTCACTTCTTCAGAAGGCTGGACTGATACCAATAAAGATGTCAGAACTGGGGGAGATGGTGGATTGTTAGAGTGTTTTGCCCAACAACCGTCACCGAACTTTGCATCATAGGCCAACCTAAGTTCTTCGTTGACTGTCGAGATTTGACTTCTCAGCCCTTTTGCAAAGGCACCATTCAGCCCTCCACCACCGACTTGATAGTAGATGCCGTAGTTTGTACTGCCAGCATTTTGCGAAACGATGGGGCCAGATACTAATGTACTTTCAGACAATGCGTTGATGTATCCACCTTCAGCGTTACTTTCAAAAAAAAAGGAGATTTGTACCATGGCTAACTTTATTACAGCAATTTTAGGGAGAGATAGAATAAGGCGATCTCCCAGGAAACCAGAGTCATGTGCCCTGAGTTCATCCTAACCTCGATTTTCCTGCCGAGCTAAAGCCTGTTCAATTAGATTTGGATTCTCCTCAAGTTGGTCTAAAAAGGTGGCGATCGCCTAAAACTCATTATCACTTAAGTTCTCTTTAACTCTCTTATCAATCAATGTCTCCAAATTTTTGATTATTCTGCCTAGATCACGCCGAATTTTCTGTAGTTCTGGAGCTTGAGTATCCTCCATAGTTCGCTCCATGATCTTCCTATGGAATTTCTCAGATTGTCGAAGGAAGGTCTCATACTGTTTAAGGTCTTTAGAAAGTGCGCATGGGTGCTCACTTTTTTCTGAGGGTTCATTTAAGATTTCTGTAATGCGACGGCGACTCAGACGAAAAACAGACATCAGCTCCCTATTCAAAGACTTTTGCCCATCCGCTGGTCTGCCCCGAAGCCGTTCATATCCAGCTTCTTCTAACTTTCGGGCAGCTTCTCGAATTTCCTCTGTTGTGTAATTTTTCCGTTGCGTATTTTCTTCTACTTCAATTTGCAGCGCATCAACAACATCAGTTGTGGCATCAATATCAATGACATAAACAGGAACGCCATTTTTAAATAACTCGGCGAATCTATCAGGCCATGCTTGCCTAATGAATTGCAAGGCAACTCTACGATGCCCCCCAGCTAAAAGTCGATAATGGCGGTCTACTGTCAGTGGCGCAATCAAACCAATAACAGCGATGCTTTCTGCTAACTCTTGGGCGTGTTTTTCGTTAATCACTCTTGTATCTGACCCGATGCGATCTGATATTTGTTCTAAAGGAACAAATTGTTTGTTTTGATTCTGTTCTGTGAGAAGAGTACGGGCTGCATCAGGGGTCGCTGACCGTTTGATTGCCTTACTAAGATCTAGGGGAGAACGTTTGGACATAACTAAATTAAATCTCTGTTTTAAGCCAATTCCATACTTGAGTAATTTCTTGTGCTGCTTTTCCTTCAGGGGCAAGTTCAGTAACGCCAATGCCTTGGGTAGCAGCGGTTTGAAAGTCTGCTCTAGAACAAATTGCTGTAGGAACAATTGGAAATCCCAAGTCCGCTTCTTGGAGATTCTTGATTAGATCTTGGGCGTTACTGTTGGGATGAAGAAGATTGAGAACAACTGCTGCTGGTTTTTGAGTGAGTTTCACAGCCGATAGGGTTGTCGATACAGAATCAAGCTCAAATTGTCCATAGCGCAAAACGACTAGGGCAAAATCAGAGGCTTGGATCACTTCGATAATATTGGCATCGAGAGTACCCGGAGTATCAATAAAATTCCAATCAGTGTTTGTTTGCTTAATCGTAGCAACTGCTCGTCTCGCTGGTATCGCAATCACTGGAGGAGTATCTTGTTTGCGGCGATCGCCCCAATCAGCCAGGGAAGCCTGATCGTCACAATCAAGGATTGTTGCATCTCCAGCAATTACAGCAAGATTGGAACAAAGGGTACTTTTCCCTACTCCTCCTTTCCTGCTGACAATTGAGACTGTTTTGGGCAT
>NZ_CP014001.1:0-38214 GCF_001521855.1 Picosynechococcus sp. PCC 73109 | reverse complement strand
CGTATTTACAGAAATACAGGGATACGATTTTGCTGATTATTATAAGCCACAATTTTCTTTAAGTACAGAAAAGCGTAAATACAGAAAATTACAAGCCGCAAATCATAGGAGAGTATCTACTATATGTAGGGTTCAGCCCAACAAAGGTACATAATGCGACATAGGGATTTTGGGTATAGCCCAGAAAGAGCCTTAGTTTGGGCGTTTTGGGCACCTCCCGGATTTGAGGGTATTTTAAGCCGCAGATTTCAGGGGAAGAATGCCGAGAGAATCCTTGAGCTTTTCAGCAGAGAAATCATACTCACCAAGCATATTGATATGAGCCCAAGAGATCGGAGAGTGAGTAGCAATGGCGCGACGTAGCTTGTCTTTGGTTTCGGCGTTAGCGCTTTCCTCAAGGCGACGGGAAAGATAAAGGTAGTTCCAGCAAATAATGCTGTTTTTGATAAGCCGGTTACAAGCTTCAGCGATGGCCTGTTCCTCCTTCTCAACCTGAGCAAATTCTCTGGGACTACCAACCGCGACAGCACGGGTAAATTTGTTAGCCAGTTCGACCTTGTTGAGTTGCTGCTCGATAGCCTGCCGGAGTTCAAGCTCATCGATATAGCGCAGAATAAAAGCCTTGAGCATGCCACAGTGATTGTTAATTGTCCCCAACACTTGAGCTAAGGGAACATCCTGCCGCTGGGGAAACCATTCCTCAAATGGCTCAGCCTCATTATTTTCAAGCGCTGGAACAGAAACATGAGATTTCCCATCAGCCCTAAATTTTAAGTGATGATTAGCAGCCGCATTTTGATTAGTGCATTTATACTGTTGTAGTAATGCCTCATTAAAGCCCTCTAGTACAGGTTCCGGGTCAGCAAATGCCGTTAATCCAGCACGTTGTAGCAACGCCTCCTTCTCCTGGTGCCAGCGCTTAGGGCTAATCAGATAGCTATCTATTGGGCAATATTTATAAAAGCTAGCGAGGTTAAGCTCACCAGATTTGACAATAGCCCCAATCTTTAGTAGAAGCTGATATCAGAACTGAAATGAGAAGACAGGCGCGCAGCTTCGCTGTCCCCGAAGGGAGCGCCGACCAAATCCAAGCCGACCTTGATCAATTGGCCCAACTTGAAACCGAACTCACCGCCGAGCAAAAACGCCTTCAACTCTTTGAAATCTACTTCCAACGGGGTCAGGGCAGCCCTGCCGAATACCTCAATTTCCAGAATCGTTTGGCCCAGCTAACCGCAGAAAAAGAGAAATTAACCGCGACGATAACGACATCTGCAACAACACAGATTTAAGACAATGATGCTAAATTCTCCGGGTTAGACAAAAGGATTAACAATGGTGAGCTGATCATAAATCCGCTGATTATTGTGTAAGTCTTCACTAAATAACTGACTACACCGAGATTCTAGGGCACTCGCAACAATCAGACTATCGCAATAACTAAATTGATACCGTTGGGCAATCCCCAAAGCTTGGTTAATCGTTTCAGTCGAAACTGTCGCCACTTGAAATTGCTGAGTCAGTTCAGTGACTACATCAATAATTTGGTTATAGTCCAGCTTAAATTTACGGCGCAGCACGTTAATCGTTTCATTTAAAACTTGGGTACTAATCCAAATGAGTGGCGCTTGGGTACGGGCGATCGCCCGTTGTTGTTTTTGGGGTTCATCCTGCGAGTAGATATAAATCAGGATATTTGTATCCAGAAAAACCCTATCGCTCATTCGCCTCTAACCGATCAAACTTAAAACCTTGAGTATTGAGGGCGATCGCCTGAAATTGACGCTGGGGGGGTGTTGGCTCCTCAGAATCCTCCAGCACAATAATCCGAATTGTTTTTCCTTCAAGTTGTGGCGTGTATTCAGCAGGAAGATTCACAATCCCATTGTGGATAGTCGTTTTGAACTCAATAGCTTGCATGATACGAAAGTAATGGGAGGATGCTATCCAGTTTAGCCTGTATCACAGCCCAGAAAACCTCGATGATTTTTACCTTATTTTTGAGAGCTTATTTATACAGCTCCCCTGCCCCCAATCTGGGAGGGATTTTAAGCGATCAATGGAATCAAAGTCTTCCAAAATAAGGAATTTAGGCTTCAACGTGAGACTTCGGCGTGACCTCAGTCGAACGGAGCAGATCAAGGAATTCATTTACTTTATGAATAGCCTCTTACCCAGGCCTCCGGCTCTAAGCTATAAACTCTTATTCTCTAGGTGTTGGTGTTAGAATACCTCTAGAGTAGGAAAAATATAAATTTTATTCCTACTATGAAAGTTTTACTCTTCCTAACAATATAAATGGAGGTATAGTGTGGTTTCTTGGAAACAAACAGCTGCTCTCACGGCGATCGCCCTTGCTATGGGCAATATTTTGAGCGTCAACGCACAGTCACGCGAAAAGTTAACAGGTTGCCTTGTTGACAGAGAAGGCTTCCCAGTAACGAATACTTCGTCCAACTCTGGACGGCTTAGTTTTGCCCCAGAGGGAACAATCAGACAAGTTGCGGCCAATACCGAAGAAACACTGGAATGCATGGGCAACGGACAGTGGGAGACACCACGGCGTGGTGGGCCAGCATATCCACCGAAGGAAAAGCCACCTAAAATTAAACCATCACCCGATGACCTCGAATGGGCTGAACCAAATCCCGGTGGCCTAGATCGAGACTGGAGTTTGGAAGAGTCTGGGAGCCATACCCTGCCTATCTCAGAATCCGAAGGCTTTGGGGGAAGCGAACCCTGCGGCATCATTGGTCACAATTGCCCATAACAAAATTCAAAATGCAGTGTTGAAAAGACGATGCCATGCCTATTTGAAGATGGCAGAATCTTTACACAAAAGAGCACCCTAGTTCATAGGTGGCATTAGATACACAGTGAAAATAGATACCCCACACCCCGTCAGGAAGAAAATTGCGCCTGTGCCTTATTCGTTTTTTATGGGGGATTTTCTACTTTTTTGTGGGGTGATAGTCTAATCAGACAGCCCTAGTTCACTTGTATGCTATGAAGGAAGTTCAGCGGTTACTTGCCCTCACCACATCAATCATTAAACATCCCATCCGAGCCATTCCAATTTTAATTGGCCTTAGCCTAGTGGTTTTTGGGGCGCAGAATTATCAGCCCGCCGCTGACCCTGTAGCAATCGACCCTACTGCTTCTACAGAGGCCACCACAAATCCTTGTCCTGTCCATCTCCCTAATGGCTTACCTACCGGAACGCCAACTACCAATGATTTAATCGTGCGGGATATCTACTGTCTCAGTTCCAATGACGATACTAAGTTTGCCGATTGGGTTGCTTTCCGCCTAGATCAGGAAACCATCACTGGTAGCTCTGACCAAGACCGGGAGTGGGAAGCTGATCCCAAAATTCACCGTGATGAAACCCTCGAACCCGAAGACTTTCGCGGAGCCTACAAGTGGGGAAACTATGACCGGGGCCATCTAGCTCCCCTCGCCTCATTCCGAGGGAAGAACTGGCAGCAAGTGAACTATCTCAGCAATATCGTCCCCCAGAAAGCCCCTCTCAACCGGGATGCCTGGAAAGAACTCGAAGAATATGAGCGGGATCTTGTTAGACAGCACAGCGAAGTCTATGTAATTGTCGGCACTGCCTATGATGACCAGCCCCTCAGCCTGATCAATGCCGACGAACCGAACGATATTCCTGATTATTTTTGGCGGATTATTCAATATGACGGGAAACTCGAAGCCTATCTCTTTCCCCAGGACACTCCATCCGGCACTGACTTTCGCCTGGGTAAAACCACTGTCCATGAAGTAGAGCAACAAAGTGGCTTAATTTTTGTCTTACACCAAAGTGACTGATAACAGGCGTCTTTTGAGCCTCAGCCTTAAAGTTGATAGACATCCCCTAGGGCAAATCAGCTTCTGTAAGGTTGGCATCTCTGAGTATGTTCTTTAGGGTTCCAGCCGGTAAGTCTTTATTGCCATGCACCGGAATCACGAGGATTTTATGGGTTTCAGAATTGCTGTAGATGTGGTGGCTGCCTTTAATCCGCTTTAATTGCCAGCCAAGGTTATTAAGAACCTTACACAGCTTTTTACCGGAGATGGATTTCATAGATTAATTTCCACCAGCTGCTGCGATTCGGTGGTTTCTTCCTGTTCATTGGCCACCTCTAGCCAACCTTCAATCGCTTCTTTAACCATTTCCATGAGATGGTCATAACTATCCCCCCAGGTGTGACAACCCGGCAAAGCAGGAACGGAGGCGCACCACTGGTCTTCTTCCTGCCAAACAAGAACTTTGAGTTTCATAGCTTTTGGGATGAGCTTAACTAGGTATATCTTCAACTCTAGTGCAACTGGATAAACAATTTCCTCTCGGTATGCCAGAAAACTAATGTGCCAACCCGAAAAATTTATAGTATGGTTGCTATTAACCCCAAGTCCTTTGAGACTCACAATTATTAATTTTCGATGAGATAAAACGACCATGCTAAAGCTGCACCAGCAGCAAAAAAGCACCCCCTCCAAAGTTTGGCCACCGCGGATACAGGATGCTTTTTTGACTGTTATTCATTTGCCCCATCTCTGGGGTCTTCCGCTCGAATACTCGATAAGCGGGGGGTATCTGTATGGTAACCCCTAAGCTGCTATTTGGCGATCCTTTTGGCCAAAAAATCAAGATAAATTTTCTTGGGATGGGGGTGAGCCATGGCTAACTTCACCCTCCTCAAGGGCGATTGCCCCGTCTGTGGCGGTATCCGCAACGGCAAGCGGAAAGCCGATTGTAAGCAATCTGGAGAGCTAATCCACTGCTTCAGTCACAACGATCCACCCCACGGACTTCGCTTCGTTGGCCAATCAGCAATTGGTCAGTCCCTATACGCCCCGGAACGGGAAAAAGGGCTAGATCCAGCACAACATCGAGCAGAACTGGCAAAACTACGGGCGGAACACCAGGCCCAGGAAGCGGCTCGACAAGCCCAGCTTCCCACCATCCGGGAACGACATCAGGAAATTTTGGGCTTTGATACAAAACTCACTGAAGCCCAGAACGCTGATCTCCTGCGACGAGGACTAACCCAGCGGGAAATTGATTTTGCCCTATCTCAGCATTGGCTCTTTGCCTGTCAGAGCGGCTATGGCGTCACAGCATTAGATTCTGCTACCGGGATGTTTTGCGGTGCCCAGCGGGCCTTAGATGACCGTTCCCAGCGTAAATATGACTGGGCGATCTTTGCTGGACGTAACCCCCTCAAGGAAACAGTCGAAAATCCCTTATTCGTTTGGCGATCGCCCCAGTTCAACCCAAAAAAACCCTACGAAATCAAATTCTGTGAGGGAGCCCTTAAATCCCTAATCCGAGCATTCCTAGAATGGCGAAAAAACCCCCAAGTCATTCTTGTCGGTGCTGCGGGAGGTCACTTCGGGGAGCAGTCTGTCCAGCGTTTGTTAGGAGTTTATGGTGGCGCAGAACGATTCACCCACCTCCCTGATGCAGATAGCCAAAACCTGAAGAAGAAAAATCTTTACGCTGGCTATGGCAAATTAGCCAAGGCCATCCCGGCGCTTAAATTTGCAGATTGGGGTCAGTGGCGCGACAAATCTAGAGGTGACTGTGATGAATACTTTGGCCGCTACAGAAGGCGATCGCCCTGGGATTGGCTTAAACTCTTTGCCTTTGAGGACACGCGCCGCAAAGCTAAAGAAAGACTAGCAACCAGTGACCAGCTCACCGCGGATAAAACGATTTCCCTGGCTGAATTTCAAGCCCTTGATGCTGAGAGTTTGAATGTTTTAACCAACGGCACCCAGGATATCTTTATTGCTGCGCCCACCGCTGCTGGGAAAACGAAGCTGGCGGAGAAAGTAACGCGGCTCTGGCAGCGGGTGATTGCCCCCTTTCCTCGAATCTCCCTGGCGAGAAATGCGGCAAATCGTTTGCACCTCCAGTACCGCACCGACTGCGATCGCCTCCATGGAGAGCTGGTCAGTTTTGGAGCTGATAACTATTCAGTGGTTTCCAAAATTGCCTACTGTAATGAAGGGGTCATAAGTCTAATTCGTCCTATCAATGCCCTGCTTAAGGAAGGAGCCTTTGCCTTTGGCGATGAGTTTGATCAGCAACTTGAAAATCTCACCCTCAGCTCTACCCATGGCAAGGCAGGACAGCGGCGACTCCATACCGATACCTTCTGGAAAGTCTTCCGGGAGTCCCAGAAAGCCCTCTGTGTCTCAGCGGATTTAACAGATTATGAGGTCAATCTCTACCACCGCACCACAGGCCGCAAGCCCTTCGTTCTAAAGGTGGTCACGGAGAAAAAACCCCAGACAGCCACGGTCTATGAAAACCAGACCCAATTCTGGAAGCAGTTCAATGAACTCAATGAACAGAGAAAACGAGTGCTAGTTTTATGCACCCGCAAAAGTGATGCTCAATTTTTAGCGCACAGTTTTGGGGCTACTGTCATTAGTGCAGACAATGCCAAAGAGTATGAAGCTTTCCTCAATGCCCCTGACCCTTGGTTAGCCCAGCATAGACCACAAATTCTAGCTGTCACGCCCATCCTTGGCACAGGTTTTAACATCGAAGGAGATCACTTCGATGCAGTGATGTTAATGGCCCATGCCGATAACATCCCAGCGAAGGGTTTGATGCAGTTCCTCGCCCGCTATCGGCCTAATGTCCCTCGCTTGATCTGGTGTGCGGAAACCAATCATCAATACGATCTGATCAACTCAGAAACTCTGTATCAACGTCGTCTGGCACGGGCCAAAGCTAACCAGGCGATCACCTATGAGGCCAACTACCTTGACCCCGATGACCCCTACTTCCATTACAAGGCCCAGGTCAATTGGTCACTGGCTCACCTCAGGGCAGATCTATTGGCCCGATTAGAACAGGATGTTACAACTGTCCTTTATAAACTCTGTCAACTTCCAGAAGAGGACATGAAAGCCATCGAACAGGAAATTAGTGAACTGAGAAAAGACTTTGCCGATGTCTGGTATCAGCGCCGTCACGGGGCGGAAAATCTCACAGCGACTGAATATCAATTGTTTAAGGAAGATGAAAAGAACCTCAGCGAAGTCCAACGCTGGGCCATCGAAAAATATGAAATTGCCGCCTGGGCAGGTAAAACCCCTGAACAACTTGACCTCGAATACATCCGCCGGGATCAAAAAGGGAACAAGCGACGCGCCCTAGAAAAACTGGAGATGCAGGCGATCCCTGATTTGGCGATCGCCCTCGACAAGCACTCCCTAGAAAAACAAGTCAAGCATGGGGCCGTCTGTCAGCAGGACATTACCCACCACCATTTGCGGGTGCAAGCTCTGGATGATTGGGGCATTGGTGAATTCCTTGACCATGCCCTTTCGGGTCAGGAATGGCACGGGGAACATCCTATCGTTCTCAAACTGGCAGAGAGCTGGACGGTATTCCGCGATGAGCTAGCCAAATATAGCGTGAAGTTATCCTGCGGCAAGAATGCTTCTCCGGCAGCAATCGTTGGAGCACTACTCCGCTTCTTTGGCCTCAAGAGTGTTTCTCGACGGGTGACGATGAATGGAGTCAGAGTTTGGGTCTATCGTCTTGATGCCGAGGATTTATCTATCTCCAAAGCTGACCTCGCTGCTCGGCTACCCTTGAATATTGAGAAGCTTGGGCCGCTGGCTCCAACAACTGAAAACCAGTGGGTAAGAGAACTATATGAATTGTCCATACCCTCTGAAACTAATAATATTCAAGGGGTGTGGACAGATCCTAAAACAGTCATGCAGCTTGGTCTTGAAGCATTATCATCGGAGCCTGATCCACCATCAGAACCTGAGGAAACCATTTCCCCAGAGCCAGCACCACAACCGGCTTACCAAATTGGCCAAAAAGTGAGCTTCTGGGATGGGATCCAATGGCTCATGGGCACCATCAAACAAGTCATGGCCGAAAAAATACCCGAATATCATGTCCTTGATGAGAAGGGCTGGGGATTTGATGTCTTAGAAACCTGGATTGATCCCCTAGGAGGTATGGGGTAATGCAGAAATTAAACGATGAGCTTTTCTACTCGCCGTCTGATTTAACCCGCTTTATGGAGAGTCCCTTTGCCGCGTGGTTAGATCGCTTTAGTTTGGAATATCCTGAGCGTTCATCAGCCAAAGATCCTGAGGATCCGCTCATGAGTATTCTGCGGGAAAAAGGCTATGTCGTGGAGGCAGCCCTGGAAAAAAAATTTCGGCAGCAGGGTCTCACCATTGTCAAGATCGAAGGCAAGTCCATAGCAGAGAAACAAGTTCATACCCGACAGGCGATCGCCGCTAGTGTAGATGTAATTATCCAAGCTGCCCTAGAGTCTGCACCATTTCTAGGATTTAGTGATTTTCTCGTGAAGGTACCTGGAGAAAGTCTGCTGGGTGATTATCACTACGCAGTTTGGGATACGAAACTGGCGAGTAGCGTTAAACCAACGTTCCTGATGCAACTCTGTTGCTATGGCGAGATGTTAGCGGCGATTCAGGGCTTGAAACCTAGACAGCTGACGGTGGCCCTGGGAAATGGGAAAAAAGAACAGTTCCTAACGAAAGATTATGACTATTACTACCAAGCCTTAAAAGCTTCGTTCCTTGAGTTTCAGGGCCAATTTTCCCCTGAATCCCCTCCAGATCCGGCCGACTCTCGCCATTGGGGTGACTGGAGTCACTACGCAGAACAGCTCCTCCTGGAACGGGATCATCTATTTCAAGTGGCGAACATTACGAAGGGGCAAATCAAAAAGCTCAACCAAGCCGGCATTATGACCATGGCAGCTTTGACTGAGACAAACCTCCCCATGGTGAAAGGGATACAATCGAGTGTTTTCGCGCGTCTCCAAGCCCAAGCAAAATTACAGCGTCAAACGCAACAGAAGCAGCAGGAGAACCCAGCCCATCCCCCTATCTTTGAGATTATCAAGCCTGCTCCTGGAGAAAAGTCAGGTTTAGCTCTCTTACCGCCCTCATCTCCCAGCGACCTTTTCTTCGATATTGAAGGCTATCCTCTTGAGGAAGGCGGCTTGGAATATCTCTGGGGCTGTACTTACTTTGATGATCAAGGGCAACGCTGCTTTCGGGACTTCTGGGCCCATAACCAAGCCGAGGAAAAAATCGCCTTTGTGGAATTTATCCAATGGGTCTATGGTCGTTGGCAGCAGGATCCGAGCATGCATATTTACCACTATGCGAGCTATGAAATTACCGCCTGCCGGAAGTTAATGGGCCGTTATGGTGTTTGCGAGTTTGAAGTGGATCAGCTGCTGCGTAACGAAGTATTCGTTGATTTGTACAAAATCGTGAAAGGCAGTCTGTTACTAGGGGAACCTCGCTATTCCATTAAGAATGTGGAGCATCTCTACAGAGGTAAACGGGAGACGAATGTGGGGAGTGGGAATGACTCCGTGGTGGTCTATGAGCAGTGGCGCATCCTCCGGGACCTCGTCCAGGAAGGCGAAACCTGGGAAACCTCAAGTATTCTCAAGGATATCCGGGACTATAATCAGGATGATTGTGATTCGACCCAGGAACTGGTGGGCTGGCTCCGACAACAGCAGCGGCAACATGAGATTGCCTATCTTGGGAAAACGGAGATGGTAGAGCCAGAGGTAAAAGAAGGGATTAACGCAAGAATTCAACTGCGCGATCGCCTCCTGGCCTGTGCCATACAAGATCCGAAGCAAAATACTTTAACGGAAAATCTAGCTTGGTTAGAGGGTGTTTATAAAGTAAAGATAAAGAGAACAGGATTGTTGCCCGTGAAGTCGTTAAGGTCAAGCATAAGCGTAACGACACAGGAGAATAGCACCAATGTCTCAAGCTTCTTACCCCAGTGACCTGACCGATGCAGAATGGGCTTTACTAGAACCCTTGATTCCTGCTCCAAAGTCCGGCGGTCATCCACGTACTACTGATATGCGACAGGTCTGCAATGGGATTTTCTATCTCCTCAAAACCGGTTGTCAATGGGCCTATCTGCCCAAGGACTTTCCTCCCTCCTCCACGGTGTACTACTACTATCGCAAATGGCAGAGGCAGGGAGTTTGGGAAAACATCAACCATGCTTTGCGGACTCGCTGCCGTCAAGCAGTGGGGAAAACCCCAGAACCTAGCGTCCTGATTGCCGATAGCCAATCGGTCAAGACAACAGAAAAAAGGGCGATGTCTATGGCTTCGATGGCGGGAAACAGGTCAAAGGAAGACGGAGAAACTTGCTAGTCGATAGTTTAGGGTTACTTTACAAAGTGATGGTCTCCGAGGGAAATAGCTCAGAACGAACCTTTGCCCTTGCTGCAGTGATGGAGCTAAGGGAGCAGCAACAGCAGATGTTGAAGCGATTGCGGTTGATGTGGGTAGATGCTGGATATCGAGGAGGACGCTTTGCCTTAAGTCTTTGGTTAATGGTGCAAGCAAAGGTGGAAGTGATTAGCAGAAACAGTAAAGAATTCATGGTACTCCCGAAGCGTTGGATTGTTGAACGTACATTTGGTTGGTTGAATTATTATCGTCGCCTTAGTAAAGACTATGAGCAATTATCAGAAGTGTCGGAGGCAGGGATTTATGCTTCCATGAGTCGTCTGATGTTACGTCGGCTAACATCCTAAAGATTTACTTTATAAATGGCCTCTTACTGGAATTTCACCGGCGCGAAAGTAAACCGGTTTTTTGGCGCTTATTTGAACGGTTGGGGCTGAGCGAGGAGGAACTTCTGGATGATTTGGACTGTTTAGCTTGGTGCAAGCGCACGGCTAAACCGGCGTTTAAACCTACCCTCAGGGCAAGAAACCTGGCCTATGAGTACCAATTTGATCCCAGCCAAGAATTTAAAGGGGCAAGCTCAAGTTTTTATGTTTTAGGCTTAGAAACAGCAGAGGGCAAACCAATCTCAGTCACATTTCTCAAGGATCATAGCCACTTGGAGCAAGGTTTAATTGTGGTTCAGGCCAAGGAAGAACCTCCCGCTGTGATTTCTCTGATTCCCAATGAATATGTGGACCCTAAGCCCATTTCCGAGGCGATCGCCACCGTGGCTACAGACTATGACCAAGGCCAACTGGCTGAAAAATCTCCGGCGATTGTTGATTTCCTGACCCGCAGCAAACCCCGTTTTCAAGACCATTACTGCTTCCCAGATAATAGTGAGGCGATCGCCCCCAGTCGGGATCCCCAGGAACGACTGCAGCAGGTCATCAATGCCGTACGTCACCTAGATCGCAGCTATCTCACGATCCAAGGGCCACCGGGAGCCGGTAAATCCTATACAGGCAAACATATCATTGCCGATCTTGTCCGCACTGGTGTCCGAGTAGGCATCGCCAGTAACAGTCATAAAGCAATTAATAATCTCCTCTTCAGTACCGCCCAATATTGCCGAGAACAGCGGATTCAGGCAACTTTTACCTGTGCCAAAATCTCAGAACAAGAAGCTGCCTCGTTTGCTGACTATGGTATTTTTCAGGTAAAAAATTCCGAGTTAGCCAGCCATGTGCAACCTAGCTGTGTTCTGGGTACGACGGCTTGGGGCTTTAGCCGGGAGGATATGGCCGAGCAACTGGATTACCTGTTCATTGATGAAGCCGGTCAAGTCGCCGTTGCCAATCTGGTTGCCATGGCCCGCAGTGCGAAGAATCTCGTTTTGATGGGCGATCAAATGCAACTGGGGCAACCCTCCCAAGCTGCCCACCCCGCAGATAGCGGTCTTTCCTGTTTGGATTATCTGTTGCGGGATCAAGCAACCATCCCTAGGGAGCAGGGGGTCTTTTTAGGAACAACCTATCGCCTGCATTCCCAAATTAATCAGTTGATCAGTGAGCATATCTATGACGGGGAGTTAGATGCCTATGACGCCAATGACCAACGTCGTCTTGCCATTTCCTCCGCTGACCCAGTGTTCCAAAAAGAAGCAGGCGTCATATTTGTCCCCGTAGAACATCAGGGAAATAGTCAGGCTTCCCCCGAGGAAGTGAGAACCATCCAAAAGCTGGTTAATCAATTACTAGGGCGCACTTACCATACCGGTAACCCAGAACAATTGACCCGTCCCATCGACTGGGATGACATGCTGTTTGTCGCCCCTTATAATCATCAGGTGCAGAAATTACGTCAGGCTCTCGGCGATCAGGCGAAGATCGGTAGCGTCGATAAATTCCAGGGCCAAGAAGCACCAATTGTTTTCCTCAGTATGTGTTCCAGTGATGCCAATGAATCACCCCGGGGGATTGACTTTCTATTTGACCGCAATCGCTTAAATGTGGCAATTTCGCGAGCCCAGACTCTCGCAATCATCGTTGGTCAGCCAGCCCTCCGTCAAACCTCTGTTTCCCGCGTAGAACAGCTCAAGCTGGTGAACTTTTTCAATGCTCTAACCTCAGTCAATATACATAGACTGGAGAAATGAATCGTCTGCTTACCCAACAATTATGGTTGCAGTCCTAGTCCATTTCCTGTTCGGTACTATTGGGTCACTGGTCATGTTCCTGGCCTTTAGTGGGTTAGAAGGAGTGCGTCGTTTTTCAGCTCCGTTTGTTATTTTTCTTGCGGGGTTCATCTGCGCGAATCTGGCCTATTTCGTCTCACCTTGGGCTACACCCTTAATCCTGCTGATTTATTTCCTGGGCTTACTTCAAGAACATCGAGAGTAGAGTATAGATCACCTCAAAAAAGCACGCAGTTGAGTCATCCCCAAAGCGATCGCCATCGAGTTTAGGCTTATTGCAGATATATACTTTAAGACGTTTAACGTCTTTCGTTATAAAATAGACTTAACTTTTTAGATATATCCATGTGATTCGCAGTTTCAAAGATAAAGAAACCCAAAAAATTTTTGAACGACAGCATTCCCGTAAACTTCCTAGCGAAATTCAACAGGTTGTCCTGAGGAAATTACGAATGCTTAATCGGGCAGAAACTCTCCAAGATCTGAGAGTACCGCCAGCAAACCGCTTAGAAGCCCTGAGGGGCTCCCGCCAGGGCCAATACAGTATTCGCATCAATAACCAATGGCGTATTTGTTTCCAGTGGGAGAATGGCGAAGCCCTTAATGTAGAAATTGTTGACTATCACTAACCAGTAAGCAAAATGACACAAGAGAAGCTATTACCCATCCATCCCGGCGAAGTTCTGCTCGAAGAATTTCTCAAACCAATGAACCTCAGTCAGAACAAGCTTGCCCTAGCGATTCGTGTACCCGCCCGTCGGATTAACGAAATTGTTCAGGGCAAACGTCGTATAACTGCTGATACAGCTTTGCGCCTAGGCCTTTATTTCAATATGTCTCCTCAATTTTGGCTTGGTTTACAGATGGACTATGACCTAGATATTGCAGAAGATGAGTTTGGTGAAAAACTGCAACGGGAGGTGATCCCTGCAGAGCTCATCTCTACTACTGCCTAATCAATAACGTGACGATCTCGAAGAGATCCGCTTTGCGGTGCGCCTAATTTGTTACCCTCGATGCTAAAAAAACATTGATGAAGTGAATAATCGAATATAGAATATTGGGCGCTGAAGAGTGCTTTAACCCGAATTATCGTAAGCTTACTGAAATCGCTGAAACTACTGCTATACATGGCTTTTAGGAAAAATAGCTGCAAATTATCGTAAGCTTAGGCTATTTTTTGTCTACTCTTAAATTAATTCTATTGCCGGGGATCATTGCTCTGTAAAGGTTTGAAGACAAATGATCGCCGAGAAATATGCTTTGTAGTTTACCTGTTATGAGTTAGGAAAAAAACGATCGCCATCTCTTTGGTTATATTTCGCCATCATGTCCTCAAAAGTAGTTTGCAGATCAATATTGTGAACATTGGCTAAACAAATAATGGCAAACATCATATCGGTCAGTTCGGTAGGGAGATTTTGTTCAGCTTCGATGGGCTTTTTCTTCTTGGTTTCATGCAGGTAATTGATGAGGCGGGCTGTTTCTCCTACTTCTTCGATAAGTCAGGCAAGCATTTCATGGGGACTCCAGTAGCCATTGCCAACGGTTTGGATCCAGTCGTCAACGATTTGTTGCGTTTCGCGGAGGGTGTAGTCTGCCATATTGCTATGATTTGCTGAGTGTTGATTTTAATCATAGGTCTGGTTTTAGGGAGATCTAGATGCGTTTTGATCTAAATTTGCGAGCGGAATTTCGGAGTCGGTTGCAGGATGTGGCTCAGGAAATGCAGGAATGGCAGGGTCAGGCGGACATTGGGGAAAAAGAAATCGCTCAAATTAGGGAATCGATTGTCAGTTTTGAACACACGACAGATCGTCCAGAACTGAGGGTTGCTGGGGTTGATGGTAGTGGTGATTTTCCGATGTTGAGCTATGAGGATTCGTTTGTTTATCTTTCTATTGCCCAAGGGACTGTCTATCAAGCGGATGTGAGTTGTGGATTGCGGGAAGTTGCGCCGCTTACACCGACAGTTTTTGATGTGGCATTTATTCCGGAGAGTCGGACGGATGGGGCAGGGGCTTTGGATGGGGCAATGGAACGGTTATTGGGGCGATCGCTATCTGAGTTGATGGAAGCTTCTGATTATCGGACTTTGAAGGCGCAGGAGACGGGAAACAATTTTCGGATTGAGGTGCTTTTGGATAAGCTTATTCGTCCCCATGGAAGCGATACGAGTAATTTGGCGATTCAGTTGCGGACGACGGCAGAGATGGGTGCTGCACTTCGGTTAATGGAGGGGGAAGTTAAGCCTGATTATGTCTTGATGGATACGACGTTTTCTTTACCTTTGTTGGCTTCTGGTGAGAGTTCCCTCGCTTATGAACATGCGAAACGGCTGTGTTGTGTGTTGGCGAGGCAGAAGGGCATCGGCTTTTTTACGCTCTCAAAATCCCATGGTTTGCCATCCATTGAGCGGTTAGAGCAGTTGGTTGCAGAAGTGCAGGGGCAAAATGCAACAGCAGAACATTGGTTTTTGCGGATTCCTGAGCCGGATCAGGATGGCTGGGCTTTATCTTTGGCGGCAGAAAGGCGTTTACCTCCTCCGGGGGCTGTGACTTATTTGGTGCGGTTCCATCGGCCGGCTCCGGTGTTGCGGTTGGATATGGATCGTTTTTATTGGGATGAGTTTGTGCGTGGGGAGACGGCAGAAGAGACTAGAAGGCGAGAATGCAAGATTTTTGAAGATTTAGACTACACTTGCCACGATCAGAGGGTTTATGGTTATCCTTATCCGATTAAGGCAGCTCATGATCGGGCTTCTCTGATGGAGGCGGAACGGGTAGCTTTACGAAAACAGCTTATTGCGGAGGCGATCGCCTGTGGGATGAGTCCGAAGGTTTTTCGGGATGTGTCTAGGGCGACGGGTCATGCTTAGGAGGTAATGGTGATGGTAACGATGCGGGATTTGTTAGGGAAATTAGGCGATCGCTTTGGGGTCTTGGCGGAGAGTAATACGTACCAGTTGACGGTGGTTGCGGCGAATGGGGATGTGGCTGTGGGGGATTTGTTTTTGTTGCCGTCCCGTCGGGGTGGTCAGGAACGGATCTATGTGTTTCGGACGACGCAGTATGCGAATATTCTCAATCGTTCGCTGGAGATGAATGATATTGCGCGGAATAAGCTGACGATGCCGGACTCTTACTTTAGTGAGAACCTAGCAGATGAGCAGTTAATTGAGCTGAAGGGGATGGTCTTGGGCTATGGGCAAGCGGAAGGCGATCGCTGGAGTTTTTATCGTCCCCGTCGGTTACCGGAGCATTTGTGTGATGTGTATCGGGTCAGTGTTGACAATCCTTTGATTGGGGAAGTCATGGGGGCTTTGCTGGGGAGTCAGTTGGGTGATCGCGGTTTGTTTGTGGGGAATTTGTTGGCAGGGGAGGAGGCTTTGGAGTCGGTGCGGGTCTTTTTGCCGATGTTGGCGTTGTCGCACCATATTGGGGTGTTTGGGCGTACTGGTGCGGGTAAGAGTAATTTGATGATGGTGTTGCTCAAGTCGGTGCTGGATCATAATTATCGGGTTGCGGCGGGAGAAGTCGAGGAGGGGCAACGGGGCAGTATTTTGGCGATCGACCCCCATGATGAGTTTCGGGCTTGGCATTCTCAGACAGGGGGTAAGGATGGTATTCGGGGGATTGTGTCGGGTTATTCGGCACGGGAACGGGCTGATCTGGTGGAACCGTTTTACTATCTAACGGCTCGTCATAGTTTGGAGGGTGCGCTGGAGAAACGGATGGTTTTGTCTCGGGCGGATCTGACTCCGAGTGATTTGATCTCGATTACGGAGTTTAGTGAGCAGCAGATCGCGTTTGTGAATCAGCAGTTTGCGCAGTGGGGTGAGCTGTGGGTGATGCGGGTACTGTTGGGGGATTTGGATGCGCCTGATTCTGGTTTTGAGGGTGGAGCGGATTTTCTGCCGGGGACTGTCTCTGCGGTGCAACGTCGGCTGGACTTTTTGCGGCAGGGACAAACAGGGATGGTGACTGCCTATGATCCGGAGATGGGGCGGGAGTATGAGTCGTTGTTGCCGGATATTCTCTGTGCGTTGGAGCAGGGTCGGGTGTTGGTGGTGGATACGACCTTGATGAGTGAGTTGGAGCAGTTTTTGGTGACGACGGTGGTGGCGCGAACGTTGTTTGTGTTGCGGCGGGCGTTGAAGTCTGTGGATGATCCTGATGATCTGCCGGATGCGATTCGGTTAGCTCTAGGGGATGATGGGCAACGGGTTGGGTCTCGTCGGTTGGCGCAGGAGTTGATCGACCGTTTGGGGGATGGTCGTTTGCCCTATGTGGTGGATAGTCTGCTGCAAGGGTTGGATCGGTTGCCGTTTGTGAATGTGGTGGTAGAGGAGGCTCCGTCGGTACTGAATCCGCAACGGATGCGCTTTGGGTCGGTGTTTCGGGATATTTCTCGTCAGGGTCGGAAGTTTGGGATTGGTTTAACGGTGGTGTCGCAGCAGGTGAGTGAGATTGATAGTGGGGTTTTGACTCAGCTCAATACGGAACTGGTGATGCCTCTTGGCAACGAGATGGAACGGAAGGATGCGATCCGGAATGCTTCTGTGGATATGATGGGGTTTGAGCGGGAGCTTCAGGTGATGGGGAAAGGACAGGTGATTGTCTCGGCTTCCTATAAGGACATTCCTTTGCCTGTAAAAGTACCGGAATTTGATGATTTGGAGTGATGGTGGGGTTGTAGTGAGAGTCTATTTGGATACGAGTGTGTTGAATCGGGTGTTTGATGATCAGGCGCAGGCAAGGATTGCGTTGGAAACTCAGGCATTACGGATGATTTTACAGGTGGTGGAAATGGGGGATGTTGAATTGGTGAATTCGTCGGTGTTGGAATTTGAGGCGCAGAAAAATCCTTATCCAGCAAGGCAACGATGGGTGAGGTCTTGTTTGGCTTTGGCAAAGGTCTATGTGCCAATGAGTCGGGAGATTATTGCACGGGGGAAGGCATTGGAAGAAGTTGGGGTTAAGGCTGTGGATGCGCTTCATGTGGCGAGTGCGGAAGCGGTTGGTTGCGATTATTTTTTGGCTTGTGATGATCGGTTGTTGCGTCGTTATGATGGAAAGGTGAAGGGTTTGAATCCGGCTAGTTTTATTTTGTTGTTTACGGGGGAAGGGTAATGGGTCTTCGTGTGCCAAGGGAGCAGGATGTGTTTCAGGAAGCGTTTTTGATTTTGGAGCAAAATTTGCCGTTGTCGAAGATGGCGTTGTTGTTGTCTCGGTGGCAGGCAGATCAGGGGGATTATTTGTTATTGCGAGATCAGTTGTTTGCTGGGGAAACGGTGGAGTCTCTAGGGGAACAGATCTTGGGGTTTGAGGCGGAACGTTCGCGAGGGATGTCTGCGTAATGGGTTTTGAGCGGGAGCTTCAGGTGATGGGGAAGGGGCAGGTGATTGTCTCGGCTTCCTATAAGGACATTCCTTTGCCTGTAAAAGTACTGGAATTTGATGGACTTTAAGTCTTGGAGGTGAGATATGGGACAAGAGTATGGTCATGCTTATGAAGATCTATTAGATTTAGCATTATTAGAGATACTCCCAGATTTATCGAGAGATAAGTTAGAGCTTAGGATTAGTCCCTTAAAACAGATTAAAGGAGTCTCTGGTAATATTGATCACCTCATTGAATTCTGGAATGAAAATAGCTTAGAATGGGAACCTTATTTGCTTTTTCTAGAAAAGTATTCTGACTCAGAAGCTCACTCAAGACCTGCTTTTCGGCGACATTTAGAAGAATATATTCAGGCAAAAGTTTCCTCAGTCATTAATTTTGGATATAGCCTTGAAGAACCTATGCTAATAATTAATTTACTATATGGAACTTCGACAGGATGGCGAAAAATAATTCTCAAAGAAAGCAAGAGACTTATGGAGCCAACTTTATTTCTTGTTGAGTTTGATTGGTATGAATCGATAGAATCGTTAGTGCATGATTCTGTAATGGAAACTCACCCCAAATATGAACGACATAAAATCAGAGAAATCATTAAATATAAGACAGGAAAAAACAAAGCTTTTAAATATTTCAAAAAAATAATATATGATTACATAAATTTAGCAGTAAATAATCAGGCACAAAACACAAACAAAAAATTTATTATTAATGAGATTAATAGAAGCAAATATCTTCAAGTTGATTCTATTGAACTAAAACGCCTAAATTATATTAGAAGAAATTTGACTGAAATTTTAGTATTGCCAGCTCAAGTTAGGCGAAAGGTAATAAATCTTTTGATTTCCGGAAAAAAAAGTTTTTATCTTGAAAAAGATTTAACATACGAAGAGTTGCGTGTTGTTGAATTATGCTTTGTTGGAAGTACTTTAGTAAAAGATTTGAAAGGTTATAGGTTGGATATTTCAACTATCATGTCTGCTTTACCAAGAGATATTGATTTGATTGGAATTGTCGAATTTTTGGAAAAATTCTTTTTTGAAAATTATGATTTTTATAAGATAAGAATATTATCCTATTTTGGATATTTTGATATTCTAAATTTAGAACTGATTGATATCAATTTGAATGCGTGTAATGTTATTCGTTTGCTATTGCAAGATGATGTTGTTCCTTTGTCTAAATTTTTAATGGGAGAGAATACCTCTCTTGCAATCTTAAAGTCTGGTACTGAAGATGATGTTTTTCAAAACATTTATTTGGAATTCATAATGTCTCTAACTTCTTGGTTAGTTAGAGAGGTTTTAAAAATAAAGAAAAAAGATTTAAGTTCCCCTAGATTAGCAGAATTATCCGGAATTTCTCGTTTTAAACTTAATCAATCTAGGCATAAAGTAATTGATAATTTGGATACGGCAGAATCAATTGCTAATGGAGTTAAACGATTTTATTTTGAAGAGCTTGGGAAAGACAATGGTATTTTGCATAATGCAGTAGAACATTTACAAGAAGAAATAAAGAAATTAGAAGAATATAAAAAATTTTATGTTCTAAAGAGAGGAGGGGAAATTCCTGTATTGCCTAATATGTTTAATCCGGAAGTATCAATGAGTCTTGTTTGGAATAGGCATAATCAATTAAATAGTCATCATATTTTTAATCCTTTATTTGCATTGATTTATCGTTCGGTGACTAGAATTTTGGGTGATTCAGTGGACTATTATGGATTTCCATATGAGAGTAATGCTAATCCATTGAAAATTGTTTTTGGAGATGACTACGATGGAGCTGAATATAAATTTTCTCTAGTATGCTGGAACTTAAAAAATCGAGATCTATTTATTTATGAGTCGAGTTCAGTAATTAACTTTAAGCATTCCTCTGATAAATGTAAAGAGCTTTGTGCAAGAATTAGAATTGTGAGAAGCTTATTATTTGGATACTGTAATTCTAAATTTTATTTAGTTGTCGATGGTGATTGGAAGAAAAAACATTTAAATGATTTGAAAATTGCTGGTTGGGATGAAGTGATCTATAGCCGAGACTTTCTAGAGAAAGATTTTAATAATTAGATTACTCATAATTTTTATGACAATATTAAATAATATTTTCTATTTTAGAAAATTGTGGTAACTTATCTGAGCTGATGATCCCATTTTGTAGATATTTGTCCCCACCTGAAACGAGGAAGGCGATCAAAATAAAGATTGCAAACCCTTGAGAAGGGCGATCAGGCTATGATAAATCCATGAGTCCGAACAGGTGACCAAACCCCATGCAAACAAAAACAGTTTCTCTTCAGGACACCCTTAACCAAAACCTTGAACAGCTTGCCCAGCAGACAGGACGAAGCATCGACGAACTCATCCAAGAAGCCCTTGAACTATACCTCGCTCAGCAAGCCAAGCCAATGCCCCGTTCAATGGGAATAGGTGCAAGCGGTATGAAAAACCTTGCCAGAAGAACAGAAGAGCTTCTATGGACAGAAGACTAATTGCTGATACCAGCGGAATCATTGCCTTTCTCGATAGAGATGATGATTCTCATTTAGCTGTTGTAGAGATTATCCAAAACCATCAAGTTTTTATTCCTGCCACTATCCTGC
Source organism: Picosynechococcus sp. PCC 73109 (assembly GCF_001521855.1). Lineage (NCBI taxonomy): Bacteria > Bacillati > Cyanobacteriota > Cyanophyceae > Chroococcales > Geminocystaceae > Picosynechococcus > Picosynechococcus sp. PCC 73109. Next base: position 17,771 of record NZ_CP014001.1, on the reverse strand, counting down.
CGGAAGTTGATTATCTGGCGACGAAATATCTTGGTGAAAAAGTATCGAGGGTTTTTCTGGAAGATTTGCAGGATGGCTATTTTACCTATCTCCCTGCGACCCTTGATGACATCACCAATGCCACAAAAATAATGACCCAGTACAAAGATTTCCCCTTGGGTTTAGTGGATGCGAGTCTAGTTGTTTTAGCTGAGCGTTATCAAATCACCAGAATTTTGACCCTAGATCGCCGACATTTCAACACCATCAAAACAGAGACCATCCCTTACATTGAGCTTCTTCCTTAAACTTCAGTAAGGTGATCAAAACAAAGATTGCAAACCCCTGAGATGGGCGATCGCCTCAGCAAAGTTTAAGCGTTCTGCGTCTTCAGCGTAGGACATCCCCTCGACAAACCGTTCATATTCCTGTTGGTACAGACTATCTTTCTCAAAAGTTCCCACGAGGAAGGTGATCGCCGATTTGGGGTCTGTGATGGCATTTTCCTGATGACCACGATTTTGATCCTTAACCAAACAATCCCGAACAAGTCGAGGAAAATCACCCGAATCTTTTACCACAGGCATTAAAGCCCCTAGATCATGCAAGTGACGTACTAGAGTCGGATCGTCATTGTCACTACTACGATCACGAGTCCGGATCCGCCATACCAGAGCACTCAACTTATCTGCTGCCGTTTCCACCGGATCAACACAAGGGAAGGCGATCGCCTCTGGTTCTTGCTGAAGAGCCTGACCAACAAAAGATTGAAGGGGCTTGCTCAAGGGATCTAAGCAAGGAGACTCAAACGTAACCTCTAGCTGCACATAGGGACGTAAAGCTTGGGATACCTCGAATTGTGGCTGATAGCGAATCGGCACTTTGAAAAAACTTGACCCATTACCCTTTAAGAGCGCATCTCGATCTACCTGCCAGTCCGTTTGGTCTTTGTCTAAGACATCTAGAACCGTTTCTCGAAAAGCCTTACGTCGTTTTTGTTCTTGATTTTTAGAAGAAGGGCGATCGCCGATAATCTGAACCTTAAAATCCAGATCCTCAGAAAAACGCTGAATCAAGCCAAACCCTTTAGAGAGACTCGTTCCCCCAGAAAAGACCAATTGAAAAATGGGATCTTGAATTTCGCTCAATATCCCTATGATGCGCATCGCATACCAGTCTTTCTCGATAAAGCATTCATCAACAACCAGCTCAGCGGCGATCGCCTGAATTATGTCGATGATTTCAGCTTTGTTAGACATGCTCGAACTTCACGAACTTGCCGTTATAACCGATCTTGCGGGAGATTCGACACTTAACCCCAATTACTCGCCCAGTCGGGACTTGAGTTGTTTCCCCTTCGTTATATGCTCTTTCATAACTAGAAGGAACCGTTTCAACATTGAGACGCTGAAGTGCTTCCGTCGTCAGCTCTTTAATGCCAATCCGAGGAATTGCCTTACCACTCAGCGGAGAAACTCGTGCCTTGGCGTATAGTCCTTGACCAATACGGATCAACTGCTTTTCTTCCGTTAGTCGCTTCAGAGTGCGACCCACTTGGTCATAACCACCCAGATCCGAGAAGTCCTTCCTCAGAAAAACTTCCTTCTTGCTGCGTCGAATGCGAGTGGTGATTCTTTTGCCTAGGGGTTTGCGCTGATTCATTACAAAGAGTTGCAAGAATACGACACTTTTATCTTAGCTTATCAGCCTGAAAAGTCTATGAAATAATGCTTTCACACATTGTACTGGTTTATTTTTCATATTATTCATAGCTTGCTGTGGTTTTGCCCTCAACCTAGAAATTTATCTATGATGGAGAGAATGTCATAACTCCACAGTGGCGATCGCCTGCATGATTACCCTCCAAGACTTTTACCGCAACTACGAAAAATTCCGTTATCTGCCCAACGAAGAACAAAAACAAGCCCTAGAAGCCCCACCCGATCAGCCCCTCTTTGTCGTTGCAGGTCCCGGCACAGGAAAAACCACCTGTCTCACCCTCCGCATTCTCAAACTTATTCTGGTGGATGGCTTAGCCCCCGAAAGTATCCTTGCTACCACCTTCACCAAAAAGGCAGCAGAAGAACTGCGATCGCGCATCTTAGGATGGGGATTTCTACTACTGGAGGAACTAGACCGAGATCCTGATCTGCCTGATACCACCAAAGCCCAACTCCGCAAACTAGACATCAATCAGATTCTGACCGGGACTCTGGATAGTCTCTGTGAGCAAATTTTGCGGGATTATCGCGAACCGGGAACCCAACCCCCAATCCTTATCGATGAGTTCGTGAGTAAAACGCTCATGTTGCGGGAAGGACTCTTCAAAGATCAGCGTTACCGCAATGGCGAATTAGAGCAGTTTTTGTTGGCATTCCAGAACAATAATCGCTTTGGGTTTAACACTGGGAAAAAGAACGATTACCTACTTCAGCTTTGGGATCGCCAGTTTCAAGATCAGGTCGATTGGGAAAGTTTTCTCGGTAGCTTAGAGAAGCCAGAGGTTGCCGATACCTTACGGGAAATTATGCAGGACTATCGTGCGGCTCTCGATGAGGAGTTGATGGTGGACTTTGCCATCCTTGAGCAAACCCTCTTGGAACGTTTGCGGGAGAATAAAATTCCTGAGTTTACTGACAAAATTCAGGCTGTGTTGGTGGACGAATACCAAGACAGTAACCTCCTTCAGGAAAGGATCTACTTCGAGCTGAGTCAGGTTAGCCAAGCTGCTTTGACGGTGGTGGGAGACGATGACCAAAGCCTCTATCGCTTCCGGGGGGCAACAGTTGAACTATTTAGTCGATTTGATGAACGGCATCACGAGTTTTTTGAGGAAATGCCTAAAACCGTCTTCCTCCGGACAAACTATCGCTCTACCGAAAACATCATCGAATTTGTAAATGACTATGTGACCCTCGATCGCCAGTATCAGGAAGTGCGGGTGCAGTCTAAGCCTCCCCTGATTGCTGGAGGGAATGCCGAGCAAGGTCTGCCCATTTTGGGGATGTTCCGCGAAAACCTTGATGAGTTGGCGACGGATCTAGCGGATTTTATTGAAAAAGTCTTTCGGGGCAATGGCTACCGTTTGCCCAATGGTGAACTGATCCAATGTGCTGAGGATGGCGGAGATGTCGGCGATTGTGCCCTGCTTTGTAGTAGCCCCAAAGAACAAAAATATAATGGCGATTTACGTTTACCTGGTCTATTAAGGGAAAAATTCGGCGATCGCCTGTCAGTATTTAACCCCCGTGGTCAGACCCTGACGGAAGAGCCGAGGGTGGCATTGTTGGGCGGACTATTGCTGGAAGCCCTTGATGGGGATGGGTTAATCACAGAAAACACGAGGGGTCTAGATAATGATTCCCTCACGACTTTTGGAAATTGGCGAGATGAGGCAATAGATTACCTGCGATCGCCGAATGCTTCCCAATCCCTTAAGGACTTTATCGACGGTTGGGCAAATCGCCAGACTAATCCGGCTTGGAAACGGTCTGTCCCGGTGTTGGACTTAATCTATGCCATCACCCACTTCTTTCCGGAGTTCTATGATGATCCGGAGGGTCAAGTTTTCCTAGAGGTCTTTACTCGTCAGCTTTCTGCGTCGGAGCAGGTCAGTAAATTTAAGGGGCGAGTCCTTTGGGAACCAGAGAATCCTGATCTATCCAATGCGTCAGTACGGGCATTGTTACGTAATTTCCTTTCTCCCATCGCTTCTGGTTCGGTGGGGGTCAACGAAGAACTGATGGACACTTTTCCGCGCGATCGCCTGAGTATTATCTCGATTCACCAAGCCAAAGGGTTAGAGTTTCCCCTTGTGATTGTCGATGTGGGGTCGGAGTTCAAAAGCAATCACCATACCCAAGCCTTTAAGCGTTTCCCTCGACAGGAAGGGACACCCCAGATTATCGAGAATATGGTTCGTACCCATACGAACCTTGATACCGATACTCGCTCAGGGGGCGATCGCTGTTTTGATGACCTCTATCGACAGTATTTTGTGGCGTATAGTCGTCCCCAAGAAATTTTGCTCTTGGTGGGTTTAGACTCTGCATTGCCTCGTAGTAATAGACCCATTCCCAATGTGGCTTTGGGGTGGCAGAGAACGGGTCAGTCGGAATGGCTTGATGCGTTTCCGTTCTACTCCATCTAGGGGTTGATGACCTAGAAATTTTGTAATTGACTTTGTAATTCTGAGAACGACAATAAATCTATGCGACTTTCCAAAAGACCCCCAGTATATTCTTTGCCCTCCTACAGTTTGACGGGGGATTTGCTCGGCTTTTTGCGGTGTGGACTGCAATATCGCTATACCAAAATCGGCAAACTACCTGCGACCCGTCCCCTCCAGGCTTGGTTTGGTTCCTTTATCCATGGTGTGCTCGAAGAAGCCTACCGTCGTTATCTGGGGATTCCGGGTATTCAGCCCCCCCAAGCTCCTCCCTACGCTGATGATCTCATGGATGAGATGTGTAAGTTGGTCGATAAGCGGATTGCGGCACAGGGTTTGTTTCCGTGGAGTCAGGATCTGGAGGAGTTGGGCTACAGACGGGCAAAAGCGGCAGTGAATGAGTTGGGGGCATTACTTTTCCCGATGATCAGTAAGGCGGAGGTGCGACTGACTGGGGCAAGACCTCTCCCCAAGGATTTGATTCTGCCCCAATACCAAACGCGAGAGGCGGATCGCTATGAGGTCTCCGGGGTGGTGGATGTGATTACCCATGTGGAACTACACGATCCTGAGCTTCAGAATAATCAGCTTCTACGCTTGATTTTGCAGGGGATTCAGCGGGATGTGCCGGATTCTTTTGAGGTGATTATTGACTATAAGGGGATGCGTCGTCCACCGAAGATGGTGGCAGAGAATGATCTGAGTTTTTGGGATATTTATGCTTGGCAGACCCAAACCTATGCTTATCTGCGGGGGAAACAGCAGGAAAGTTTGCCTGTGGTGGCGGGAGTGCTGATTTACCTTAATGAGTTATTGCCGACCCGTCGGGATATGCTCCGCCTGAAAAAAGAGATTGCGGAGGGGACGACGGATGTTTTGCCAGAGAAGTGGAGTTGGGAGGATCGGGTACTGAATAGTTGGCGATCGGGTCAGCCTGTCCCAGATTTGCCATTGGAATATCGGCTTAAGCGGGCGATTCGGGTGGTGACGGTGGATCCGGGTTCGGTGCAGGAGGCTTTAACGAAGTTTGATGAGACGGTGGCACGGATTGAGATTTGTCGGGGTAAGGAACTAGAGCAGGGGCGTTTGGTGGATCCTTGGGAAAAGAATGCGTCGGATGAGGAGACTTGCTCGGCTTGTGATGCCCGCACGTTTTGTCCGAGTTATGGCAAGGAAAAGAGTCCGAGTTTACCTGTCGGGCGAGGTTAGGGTATGAGTCAAACGGCAATAAAAACACGATTAGGCTTAATTCTTCAGGGAGTTTTGGGGCATATCTTGACCCAAGCTGGAATTTCTTATGCAGAAAATGTTCAGTACGATGCTGACTGTGAAACGCCAGATTTTTTGATTCCCAATGCAGAAGAGCCTCGGTTTGTGGTGGAGATTCACCAAACGGATGCTCGTGATTCATTCTGTATGAAAACCCTACGGGCATTTACTGCTGTGGCGGAGGCAAAGGCTCATTTCGGGGAAGACCTTGTAAGTGTAAATGTACTATTCAGCGATCCTCAGAGTGAACTGCCAGAGGCGAATGTGCGGGCATTATTCGGTTTTTTTGATGTGAATTTTGTCCCTCGTAATATTGCTCAAAATGCTGATGCTGTAGTTGCTTTGGAAGAAGAAGCGTTACGATTGGCTACTCCCAATGATTGCGCCGTTACAGAGGCGATCGCCACCTTATGTTCATCTCATCGGGCAGGAATTGAGGCTCTTATGCCATGGGCAAGGGATACCTTTAGGGATAGTACAATGGCACGACCAGAACTAATTCCGATGTGGCAGATGGAAGGACAACGGGTAGAGAATTTGGGCGATTCTCCAGATGTTGGCTCAAATACCTATTACAAGCGGGCGATTCTCTGGTCTCTATTTGTTTCGGATGAGCAATTCCAAGAACTGCTGACGGTTCCGAATGCGATTGATTACTCCAATGCTCTAAAGGATCAGCTCATTCTGACTAAATTGGGAGAGGAGCGGCGATCGCTTAGGGGTCGAGATGTGGAGTTAAAGCCTGAGTTTATTCAATTTCTATGTGATCCAGAAGCAGCAAGGTTAAGAGGACTCTGTGAGCAACGCTTAGAGCAAGATGAGGCAATGCGTTGGTTCTTTGAAGACATTCGGAATCAAGAGCGTAGAAATCAAATGGCAGAAAATTTTTTTAAGATTCTTGATTCTGAATCACAAGATACGATATCTAGTTCTGTATTAGACAATCTTGAATCAAATAGCTTTCATGATATTAATCATAATAGATGCTGGATTGTTGATTTGATAGCTCGGTATTTGGGAGTTTCTCATAATGAATTTAATCGTCAAATAACTTCAATGAATTGTGACTATCAAGACTTGAGAAATCCATTCAATTAAATTAGTTACAAGTCTGATCGCTTTATGAGTAATACCTCAACCCATCAAAACTATTGTAATGCGATTGAAGAGTGTTTTAATCTGATTTTGAATTCCGAGAATTTAGATATTGCATCTAATGCTAATGAACTATCAAACTGACTTCTAACATTAAGGTTAGATGGGGTTGTAAAACTACAAAAACTTAATCCACTATTCCTTGTTTTAGAAAGTCTCTGCAATGAATCGAGGTTGAATTTTACATATAAGTCCTTTAATACAGTAATCTCTGATTTTTCTAGCCAAAGCAGTGCATCTGCAAAATTTAAACTTTATGAAATAAGTAATGGAGAAAAAACAATCGTAGCCAATGCGATCGCCGTTCATGATCACCATGGAGATGATAAATCGAAAGAATGGGGCGCACGTCGCCTAGCCACCCTATACCGTTACCAAGCCCCCCGACGAGGACAGCAACCTCAGATCCAATCTTCTGGTATAACCGAGGGACTATTCATCATCGATGGCGAATGGGAACAGCGCAACATTAATCGCCTCTATCGTTCCGGCTGGAATCACATTGTTCGCCTCAGCGACCTAGAAGCCAAGCTCCGAGAATTTTTTGAACTTTAAGTATCTTTAATTTCTAATAACCACTCTTCCAATGTTTTGATATTGGGAGTATCGAATAAAGTTACTTGCTCATGATTTTGACATACTGTCAATGCTGTTTTCGGCATTTCTGAATTATCTCGATTTTTGATATCGCACTGACACTCTTCTGGAGTCTGAATGGCTGTATGGAATCCTTTTTCTTTTAATGTCTTAAACCCTAATGCTCCGTCCCCAAAACAACCACATAATAATAACCCAGCCAGAACAATATCTTGTGTTTGAGCAAAATTGTCAATTATTTTATCAATACATGGTAAATCTCTATAAAGACAATCATTAACACCTAATTTATGACAAATTTTCATCATATTATCTAATATTTTTTTTGAATCTCCGAAATCTTCACTTTCATTTCTTGGCAATTGTTGAATCGGTGTCTTTGGGTATGTTTTTCGATAATTATTTATATCTTTTGCCATCACTTCACGTTTTGTATGAGATAAATCAAAAGGATACTTTTTGAGCCATTTTTTGAATTCATTAACATTATATTTTCCTTTAATGTTGGTTGAGACGTGAATAGATAATTTGTTTTTATATCTCACTAAAAAAGTGTCGGACAAAAAACCTTTTGGCTGAGATATATTGCTTGGAATAATTGTTTCTGTATCTGGGATGATAAAGATTTTTCCCGTTTCTAAAATATGGAATAAATTTTCATTACAAAATATTATTTTTTCTTGTAAGCCTGAAAAATATTTCTTTATATTTGCTGTGAATTTATGGCATCGGTACACTTTTCATTGAGTTTATAGATTTTGTAAAATTCATGAATAATTAGTATGACGCACCAATTTTCTAGAATGTTGCTTTTTTGAAAACTATCACTTATTTTTAGTATGCTGTCTCTTCTATAAGTAGAAGCAGCAATAATAAGAACTTTCATTTTATTTGGTTGTTATTTAAGTTGAGAAAAAAATAATCAAACTATTTGTCTTTAATAAGAAGATGATTTCAATGTTTGTCCATTAATAACTCAGCCAAAATCTCTTCTGTTAGACCATTTTCGTGAGCTTTTTGCCCAATCCGATCCATCACAGCCAGCACATCTTCCTCTGCCGATTCAATCGTCAAATTCACCATCTGATTTGGGTCAAATCCCAAGCGAGTGATCAAACTGGGAACCTCACTCACCTTTACATTGCTCAAAACCTGTTTCATGGCTATTTACTTAACCTATGCTCTCCAATTGTAGTTTCCCTATTGCATTCTCCGCTTCACATAACCTCGAATCTGTGTCGCCAGACCCCGACGAATCCCCATCCCGACCAAATCCTCCACCGATAACCCCACCAAATCCTTAAGACTCTCAACCCCAGCATCCTCCAGCCGACGAATCGAAGCAATGCCCACTTTAGCCTGACCCTTTGCCGTAGTCCGCCGAATTTCCCGCAGCACCGACCCCAAAGGCGAACAATACTTAAGCAAATCCATCAGTACATACACCTGGAACTGCATCTTCTTCAGAAGCTTTTTTACCCGTTTAATCCGCTCAAAATCCGCCCCACAATTCTCCTTAAGGTGATAGTAAAACGTCCGAATCTCCAAGAGTCTAGCCACCCCCGACAATAACCATAACAACTCATCCCGCCACTTTTCCTCAACCCCCCCCAAGTTTTTGACCCCATACCAACGTTCCAAATCCGCGACCTTCACCCCCTGTGATCGCCCAGCAAGAACCATCACCCGCACCATAGACAGATAACCCTGCTCCCTTGCCCACTTACTATGAGCCTTCCCCCGTTTCCCCGACGAAATCCCCAGAGAACCCATAATCTCTTCCGCCTGCGAAAAACCATCCTCCCCCCGAATCCATTTACGAAAGAGTAAAGGCGTTTCCTGACCCTGCTTTTCAGCCCAACCCTCTACTAACTCCGGTATTTTTTTCCCATACCGACACAAACTCGGCGATCGCCCAGAGAGCAAATCCAAAACCAAAAGATGATCCAGAGCTTGCCAATCCGCCAAAAGTCCATCCTTGGGGTCAATCGTGAGTAAATCCCGCAATAACTGGGCATAACCCGATGCAATCTCCAGCGGTAACATCCCCTTCGTTGCCCGCTCACCCAAAACCGTCAAATGATAACGATCCGTTTCCCCATCCCGATACCCCAACCAATGCCGCTCTAACCAACAAAGAGACTCCGGAACCCGTTGCGCTACCGATTGTCCCCCCCAACTACGACCAAAAAACCTTTGCAACTCCTCTAAAGTTTGACCCTGCCCATAATGCCGACAGAGTAATGCCGCCACCTGAGTTACCCCCAAAGGCACAGCAGAACGTTCATTTTCCCCCGCAAACACCGAAACCAACTCCGGTACAACCTCAGCCCGTAAACCCTCCGTCAATTTCGTTACGCCCCAATCATCCTTGGGACTCACCAGCACTACCCCGACCCCTTGGCGATCACCTCTACCTGCCCGACCGACCATCTGAAGCAGTTCAGCCATTGTCAGACGACCAAACCCAAAAAACGTATTGTCCCGAACCAACACATGGGAAGTCGGCAAATTAATCCCCATCGCCAAAGAAGTTGTCGCCACAACCACCCGTGACTCTCCCTCGATAAACGCCTGATAAGTTTGGGCACGTTCACCCGCACTCATCTGACTGTGATAGGGCAATGCCCCCTGACTCCCAACCAAATCCCCCAAAGTCTTCGTGAGATCCTTTGCCAACTTTGCCGCTGAACGGGTTTGATACACGAAAATCAGCACCTGCACTTCTGGCTCAGCCGACTGTTCCCGCACCCAATCCAGTACCACCGCATCCTTCTCCTCATCCTCGGCGATCGCCAGAACCATCTTTTGTAAGGGAGGTTGTCGTACCCGACTCACTACCAAATCACAGGGAGCAAGCCATTCCTGTAGATTTTCTGGGTTACCAATCGTTGCCGATAACAGCAATAACCGAGGTGGTTTAGGCAAACACAACAGGGAAGTCAGCAAATATTCCAACGTTGCCCCCCGGTGGCGATCGCCCAAGAGATGAGCCTCATCCACACAGACTGCCCCTAGGGAATCTACCCAAGCCTGATTTGCTGGATTTCTCAAAATTGCCTCTAATCGCTCAGGAGTTGCGACCACCAACTCACCACCCCCCGCAGGCGGATCCCCCATCCGTTCATCCTCTAACCGATAATCCCCTGTGGAGATCTCGACTCGGATAGGAAAACCTAGAACTTTACTCAGTTCGGGGATCAGACGACGAAGCTCATCCGTTTTTTCCTGTGCCAAAGCCCGTAGAGGTTCAACCAAAACAACCCGACGTTGCTGGCGTAAGGATTGCAGTAAAACCAATAATCCCAACAAAGATTTACCACTATTCGTCGGTGCGGCAATAATCCCATGGCGACGATTTTCTAATAATTGATACCGCTTAAGAGCCTCAATCTGTACCGTCCGGGGAGTCGAATTTGGGTTTAAGACCTGAATCACATCTAGCCACACCTGATCCAAACCCAATTCCTGCCAAGACGTGACAGAGATTAGGACATCACTCCCAGATATCCCACAGTCGATTAACTGCATACCGTCGCCTTCTCCCGTACAAAGCGGAACATCCTTTCTGTCATCGCTAGCGGTAATGTCTGACCTGTGGCGATCGCCAAATTATAGAGCGCAATCTGGAGACTATCTGTCCCACTCGGATCCTCAATCCGAAGCGGCGGATCAGACCAGAGTTTTCCATCTAAGGCATATTGCGCATAGGAACTGCTATCTACAGAGTGAACCCCTAACCTATACAAACGCTTAACCATTGCCGGATGCCCTAAACCAAACACATGTAAAGGGCGATCGCCAATCACTTCTTTGACTGCCACCACAATTCTCTCAATGAGTTCCCGATCCCTTGACCGAGGCACTAAGCCCCCGATTGCAAACCCATCAAAGGGCTGATCGACATATGCCAGAGCACAAGCCCTAAAGGAATCTATATCCCATCCCTGAATACAACCATAGAGCGGTAAATCCCGACGACGACGATTGGCGATCGCCCAAAGACCATTAGCAATTGTCAACTTCTGACGCTTCTTTGCCTCCCGCATTGCCATATCTGGTGGAATCGGAAAATCTAACGTAAAAGCAATATCGGCGATCACCTCCTGTAATTCCAGAATATTACTTGGATGAAGTATCTCTTTTTCCCCATCTCGCTGAATTTCGATTACTCCTAATCTTTTCTGAGATTTCACCTTCGCCCAATTAAATAGCGAGACAAATCCTCCACTATCCACGCACAGAGGCAATCGCGGCAAATCCTCTGGTGATAACTGTTTAGCATAGTAATAGCTCATCATCACCCCTGATGCTAAACGAGGTAGATAGGGGCGCACTAACTTATCCAAATAGTGGCGATCGCTAAAGGTCGTTACTGGGAAATACGTAGGAAAGGTAATTTTCCCCCGACGAGTTTCTAGTCCTTGAAATTGAGGTTCCATCATCGATCCATCCATAAAGCCAATAAATCTAACCCTTCACAGGACTTATCCCGCAGTAATTGCGCCGCATCTTGAAGCATTATGTCTCCTCGATGAAGTCGTACAGCAAGAATATGCTTGCAGAGAAATCCTTTAGCACAATCAGCACAATCGCACTCATAATGATCTCGAATAAACTGAATACGATGGGGATCCAACCCTCCAGTAACTTCATATTCATACGTTTTTGGAGACTTCACTTGGAGGCTAAGAGCACGACGTAATCGGTAGGGTTCAATATCTTGAGGAAAGGCAGACAACTCAATCAAAGGAATTCCCTTTTCCTCTCGAAAAAGATAAGCAGAGATTCCTTCATTGACGATTTGTGTCGCCTTTTCAATCCAGTCTTTAGCCCGTCGGAAAGCAATACCTTTTAAATTCGCAATGTCTTCTGCGTCAGCAAGAGAGAGAGCTTCTATATCTTGAATCCCTACTGAACTTAATTTGAGAGCTGATTTTGAACCAATTCCTTCAATCAAAGTTAGGGTGACAATTTCTTCGTTTAGCCCTTCCTCTAACATCTTTGTCAACCTCTTAAGTTTGGCTAACTGAAAATGCTGATCTGAGTGAATCTCCTTCTCTTGGGACTCTAAAAAAAGCTGATATACCTGACTAAAAGCCTGTAGTAGACGAATTCCGGATTCCTGTAGACGTAATACTTCTGAGCAATAACAATTGCTAGTTTTAGCAACTGCTTCAGAGTCTCCCAATCTTGTCCAACGCCGGATCGTTAAAGCTGTATGTAGAACTGAAAGTAAACGTTTTCCCCGAATACCCAACAATTGAGATAGCTGGGAATAGTTAAGTTCTAATAAATAGCTAGTTTCTTGATTTAGACTACTCTCTAAGTTTAGTAAATCTTCAAAATCAATCGGCAAAAGTGGCTCACAATCAATGCTAGAAGCGATACCAATCAAGAAATCGAGGAATGTCCATTGGGGTTCTTGGATAAAGAGATTTTTAAAGAGAAGTATTGTTTGGGGCGATAGTTGATGGCGGACAGCAATACGTCCTAGACGAGTGACTCGTAAACAGAATTCTCCATTCACCTCCACTTCCCGCAGCATTTCCGCCTTGAGCATTTCTCTTAGTGTTGCTTCAAGGGGAAGATGATATCCCTGCCAATACCCCAAGGAAGCACGAAAAGCTTGTTCTAAATGTTGCTGATTTTGGCAAAATCCTGTTGCTACTTCTACTAGAATTTGTTCCGCTAATACTTGGCGATCGCCAAAATGGGAAGTAATCGCTTCAAACTGACCATCCAAATATCTCTGTACATCTGACTGCCAACGGGGAAGCAACAACACCACTTCACCCAATTGGTCTAAGCCTGGACGACCTGCGCGACCTGCCCTTTGCCAAACGTTATTAACAGGTAACAGGACAAAATCATGACCATCAAATTTTTGGAGATCATACAAAATGACTTGACGTGCCGGGAGATTGAGACCCATTTCGAGGGTTGCCGTCGCTACCAATACCGGAATCTGCTGTTGTCGAAACTGCCTTTCTACATGATGACGTAGGTCAGACTCTAAACCCGCATGGTGATGAAGAGCTTTCAATCCCTGTTCTGTTAACCAGTGAGCTAAATTTTCAGCCCTGCGACGACTCTGCACAAAGACTAATGATTGTCCTCCAGTCGCAATATTTTGCTGAATCATCTCCAACATCAACTGTGGCTTTTCCTGAGCTTTTTTGTAGCGTTTCACTACCCATGTGAGGGGTATGGGTCGTCTTGCAGAATAAAAATCCACTCCTCCCAACCAGTCAGCTAACTCATGACGATTACCTAAAGTAGCTGATAAACCAAGAAAGCGAATAAAGGGATTCAGGCGTTGTAAACGAAGAAGAGTACCCTCTAAACAAGCCCCTCGACGTTTTTCCCCCAATAAATGAAATTCGTCAACTACAACCAAATCAACTTCTGGTAACCAATGCCAATGCGATCGCCAAGACCGCAAACAACTATCTAACTTTTCCGGAGTCATAATCAGCAAATCTGCATCTGCATAGCTCACAGGATAAGCTTTCTGCTGATAATCCCCTGTAAAGACTCCTATTCGCTTCGGTGCTAAAGATTGTCGCCATCGTTGACACAGTTCATTAGCAAGAGCTTTCAATGGAGTTAAGTAGATAGCTCGTTTACCTTCTCGTATCACATCGGCGATCGCCTGTTCTGACAACCAAGTTTTTCCGCTACCTGTCGGCATTTGGAGAATACAATGGAACCCTAAAGTCAAAATTCCACTATCTATGATGGCTTGTTGCTCTGGGGATTGAGCCTGCATTTAGGGAGCCTTCCTTGGCAGCATCAAAAATAATCATAAGCAAATTTTGGCATAAAATATTTTGCTTTTAAAGGCTTAGATGCAAAATTCTGCACAAGAATGTGAACTCAACTTGAATGTGCGCTACTTGCTATGGCAGGCGCAGGGTCAAAAAGTCCATGGTACATGGGGCGATCGTCTTCAGGCTTGGAGTGAACTCCTTGCAACTTGGCTAGTCTGTTCATCGGGTAGAGCCAAGCAGATTTTGTATGGCAGAGAAAGACTCAATCAAGGCGATCTCACCACTCTCCAAAAGAACTTGACGATGGATGATGACCGTTTCATGGCATTTCAAAATACCCGTCTCTGCCAAGTAGAAGGCTGTAGTATTTGGCAAGAAAATATCGTTTTCTTATTAACTACCCTCCAGCATGGACGTTATCAAGAACTAGCCGAGTATTTAAAGATAGATAGAGCAACCCTCTCAAAGTGGAAATCAAAAATTACGAAAGCCAGATCATCTCACAAGGAAAAACTGAGAATATTTTTTGGAATTAGTCCAGAAATTGATTTGGAGCAATATCCTTTATTTCTTTCTATCGAACCATTTTCAATAGCTGAAAAAAAACAACACCTCAAAGATAAAATTGACGCTCTAGATGAAGAGGTTTGTACACAACTCTTTCCTGCATTAGAAAAACTTTTAAGTTAATACTTCTCCTTTATTAAGTTTGGATAGTATTTCCTTAAATCGTTTATAAAAAACAAATGTATTATGGAATCCTCTACGCCGATTCCGATCATTCCCCCTAAAAATCATGACTTCAATTCCAATTTCTCGGCAAATCTTACAGTCACATTTTTGCCAAGGCTTCTCTTCTAGAATTTGTCGATACATCACTTCATGTTTTTCGATACGCTTTGCCTGAGCTTTCTCATCCACCACACCATCACGAGGTAATTCTAATAGGGAATCATATTCCATAATAGTTTGTAGAGTCTTCTCCACATCAAATTCACCTTTTTCAAATTCTCGTAAAGCATACAAAGTATTTTTTTCTAATCGTTCAAGTGTTTTTTTATCAGCTACATTTGCCTCTAGTAAGCGTTTTACTCGAACTCCATGTTTATTGACAGGAGGTACTCTAATTGCTGAGTAGCTATCTCCCCAAACAGTATCGTAATTTTTTCCGGAACCCAACCAAGCTCTCCTCAAAGGGCTAGCAGAATCAAAACTCGTTACTCCTAAATGTCGAAATATCGGAATAGCATCAATTCTAGCAACTCCAAATAAGTGTAAGCGTATATTTTTTTGCAGGTAGGGTCTTACTGCTTTCAATATTTTAATAATTTCTTTGGTCGGAGTTCTTGCTACTCCACCAATTGCAATGTAGTCATAGCCCATCTCGACATAGGCTTTTACTGACTCTGCATAAGTTTCCGGACTCCACCCCTGAGCTGCCCCAATAGGAGTAAAAGAATATTTTCCAGCACGATGACGATCTAAAAAATCTTGCGCATTGTCAATAGTTAATTGATAACGTTTTTCACGAATACCTGGTTCTGCGAATGCTCCTACAATTAGATGATCGATACTGACACCGTAATTGAAGCCTAAATTTTCATAATAATCTAGAATTTCCTTAGTTTCATAAGGGGGAACCTCTTCTTTAATATAACCAAAGGCTCCACAATCCCCCATCACTTGACCATTGAAACGAATAAAATTATGGATTCCAATCTCTTCAATTTTTTTCTTTTTCTTTTTAGAGCTTTCAACAACAACTTTAGAAACTAAAATGCCATCATAATTGGGTGAATTATAGATTTGATGGGCATAAACCTCATCTTCATAAGTATCTCTTCCCGGTGTTAAAATGTCATTTAGAAAATCATAACTTGGATCCACATGATCATCCCATTCCGGAATGAAGTACTTCATCCCTAATTTTGTATTGGGAGCCTCTGGAGTATTAGGAATTTCCAAGAATAATTTAGCTTTTTTATTTTCTGTGTTTGGTGATGAGGCTGGTGGCATATCAGATAGTTGCAGTGGGAGTTCTAGTTGAATATCTTCTCTTGATTTAGGCAAAAAATTTAAGAGATTTTCTGGATTTTCAAGAATATATTGAAATATATAATTCTTTTCTAAAGATACTTCACATAATTTTTTAAATAAGAATCCTTTGAGTCCGACTAGCCCATAACTATATTTTTTGGCTTCTTGATTAGATAACTCTAAGATATGAGTTTTGGCTTTTAGAGTAGTGTTGCAGATATACTTTTTACTGGATTTAGAAGAGAAAAATATTAACGTTTGGTTTGTTCTTGTCTGGATAGGTAAATTTAAAGCTTGAATATACTTATCACCTAATAGGAAGAAAACTAGATCATATTTTAGTATTAGAGTTTCACATTGTTTATGAACACCAAGAAAGTTAGACCATTGTTTTAATTGTTGATTATTAAAACTGTTAAAGGTAACTTCATAAGGAAATATCTTTTTGTTCTCTGGTATGAGACCATAGCCTGCTGATAATATATACAGATCTATATCTACTTCAAAATTATCTTGAAGCATATCAATACCTTGCATGACAAGTAAATGTTGTTGACCTGTATACATTTCCGAAGCACTACACTGATACTTTTGTATATGCTTAATTTTTTTATTTAGCTTTGCTTTATTTTTAAAGTCATTAATATTGATGGCCTTATCTATTTTGAATTTTTTTTTTCCTGTACAAGAGCTTATAATAAGAATTTTTGTGGATCGCATATGTGCCAATTAATAATTGGAATTAGTGATTTGATTTTATAATGTACTAAAATTAGTTGATAAGCACTTTTGTTGGTGGTCGCCCAACTTCCTATAAACCTCATATAAGTCTAACTGATCGGCGCTCAGTCATTATTTTCCTAACCCCGATGTCCCTGCCGAACCAGAGCCTGCTCAACAAGATCCGGATTTTCCGTAAGCTGATCGAGGAAAAAGGCAATCGCCGCCACTACTGAATTTTTTCTTCAATCCAACCACGCACTAAATCTGCCATGGTTTCCCCTTCTGCTACAGATTTGAGCTTTAACTGGCGATGTAAGGACTCGGGTACATCAATGGTTAAACGCTTCATTTTTTCTACCGACGTCGGTTCCTGAACCCGTTCTTGAACCCAGGTATCAACAGCAGAGTTATTCTTGTCAGAAGGTTTGCGAGGAATCCCACTACGCTTAGGCATAATTTAAAATCTCCTTGACTAACAATCGGATCTCATTGGTTGCTTTTCCAGTCGGATCAACTTCCTGAACCACTGAACCACTGGAAGCACTATCCGCAAAACTTACCCGTTGACAAACGTGGGTCTTCAGAACAGGAATCCCATACTCTGCAAGAGCTTGATTAACTTCCCGACCAATGGACGTATTTACGATTTTACGATTAACCACAAATACGCCTTTAAGGTTTTCTTTATATACAGAAGCCTCTTGGAGTAATTTGACTGTCTCCTCTGCTGCCCAAACATCGTAGGGAGAAGGCTGTACTGGAACTAAAACCAAATCTGCACAAATAATCCCACTACGGGCCAACTCAGATACCCGGGGTGGCCCATCAATGACGATGTGGTCATAGTCCGCCGTAAATTTAGAAATATCTCGGTGAATCGTCGGGCGATCTAAGCCAATGACAGGAAAAGGTGGCTCTGATTCCCGAATAGCTGCCCAGTCACGAGAACTGCCTTGAGGGTCGGTATCAATTAACAGTGTTCGTCCTTGCTTCGCTAATTCAAAAGCAATATGAACACTGATCGTCGATTTGCCTACCCCTCCTTTTTGATTTTGTACAGTGATAATCAT
>NZ_CP014000.1:0-15918 GCF_001521855.1 Picosynechococcus sp. PCC 73109 | reverse complement strand
TAAGACATTAAGGTATTAAACCTTTATGGGTTTCTAGTCATACCGCTAGGATACAAGTATTTCAAAGATTCAAACATCAATTAATCAAATTAAGGTATTAAACCTTTATATGTTTATGATATTATTTGTTTTAAGGTAAAGCCAGTCACTTTAACAAAGCCATGAAAGCCATCGGATACATCAGAGTCAGCACTGAAGAGCAAGCCACCCAAGGCGTAAGCCTAGATGCTCAGAAAGCAAAGTTAGAAGCCTATGCAGGTCTTTATGACATTGAGCTGGTAGACATCATTATCGATGCTGGACAGTCTGCGAAGAGTCTAGATCGTCCTGGTTTGCAGAAAGCATTAGGGATGCTCGACAGTGGAGAAGTCGAAGCCATGGTAATCGTTAAGCTCGACAGACTCACCCGTTCTGTTAAAGACCTTGACTGGCTTCTGGAAAACTATTTTGCTGATAAATTTTCCCTCATGTCTGTATCTGAGCAAGTCGATACCCGCACCGCATCGGGCCGCTTGGTTCTCAATGTTCTGATGAGTGTGGCCCAATGGGAACGGGAAACCATCGGAGAGCGTACCAGTGCAGCTCTACAACATAAGAAGTCCCAGGGAGAGCATATCGGGGGCGTAGGTTTTGGGTATGAGGTGACGGGCAAAAAGCTCGCCAAAACCAAGGAACATAAGACAGTTGAGGCAATACAGAAGCTACGCAATGAAGGCAAAACCCTACAGGCGATCGCCGATCATCTCAACTCTGAGGGTATTAAGACCCAACGGGGCGGGCGGTGGTATCCCACAACGGTAGCCAACATCATCAAAAGAGAAGAGCGATTACAGGATGCAGGATGAGTCGAGATAGAGCAGAGTTAAACAGTTTATTCGGACGGGATGCAGTCGAAGCGGCTCTATCCCGTCGTTTCCTTTTAAACCAATGGGAAAAGGCATCAGTGAGCAACCTCACCACAGTCATAAAAGTCATGCAGGATTTAGAGGAAATTATTGATGATGTCCCCAGGGCGATCGCCTACTGCCAGAAGTTGGATGATCGGGTTAGGGGGTGTGTCATTTTGGCTTTAAGTGAGTGATTTATAAAGAAGGGACGTTTCTTATAAATGCTTCCCTCACGCGCGCGCGATGTTGTCTGAAATGTCTCGATACAGTCTTTGGGCGATCGCCTGCCCAGTGAGTCTGTCCAGATATCAGCGGTACGGGCTATTTTAGAAATATCACCTCAAGTCCTTGGCTATGGAAATTACCTTAAAGCAGCTATCCCCTGATTTTCAGCGGCTTATTACTGAGATGGGACAAAGCAATGAGTCGATCATCATCACCGATGAGGGAACCCCACTCGCAATCCTTTCACCTACGCCACAGAAAAAACGGGCGGCTTTTGGCTGCATGAAAGAAACGATTCAAATTCTTGATGATATTGTTGCCCCGGCTGTCCCTGAGTCGGCTTGGGAAGTCTTGCAATGAGGCTATTGCTAGACACCCATATTTGGCTTTGGTATTTACAGGGAAGCGATCGCCTTTCTGTTGAGCTTCAAGGCAAGATTGAAGATCCAAGAGTTCAAATCTGGCTAAGTCCCATCAGTATATGGGAAACCCTAATGCTGGCTGAGAAAGGCAGAATCAATCTTGGTAAGCCGCCTCAACAGTGGATTAGCGATGCCCTCAAGGTTTTGGAGGTGAGGGAAGCTACCCTTAACAACGATATTGCAATCCTCAGTCGAGCAATCCAGTTACCCCATCAAGACCCGGCTGATCGCTTCATTGCCGCCACGGCCCTCTACTATGACTTGGTTTTAGCGACTGTGGACAGCAATCTAAGGGCATCAGAGCAGCTAATAACAATCAGCTAAGGGCGATCGCGATCCCCTCCGAAAACTCCGAATACTTATTTTTTCTTTCACGCGCCCGCAATGCTGTCAGACAAGTCAGGTTTAAACCACAATTTTAAAATGGACAATTCTTAAAAGCAGCTCTACTCATGGCTTCTAGGGCAGCATTCCGGGCCTGTTGGCGTGTGGCATATTCCTTTTTTTGATGCAATCCAGCGGCTCCCTTTTTTGGGCGGCTTAAGGCGATATCCGTACCTCATGGGCGATCGCCATGCCGGGGGATGCTCTGCCTCTTTTTGCCTCTTTTTGCTTCTTTGGGGGCGGCCCACTGTCCCTTTTTGTCCCTAGGCAGTGTGGCGATCGCCTGTCTTTTTTGGTCGTTTTTGGTAGTCTGTCACGGCTTTCCCTTCTCCCTTTTTGTACTTTTTTATCCCTAGAGCGATATGCCTTTGAACGTATTCTCTGCGTTCCAAAAGGGGCTGTATGTTTTCGGTATAGTAGGTGATCCGATAATCCAAGTCCCTTTCGCTTTGGGCCGCCTGCTTACAGAGCTTTCCGTGAACATCCATTAGGCGTTCTAATTGGGATTCGTCCGCCGCTGTCCATGTTGGGTGAGCGACTTTCCCCTGGTATTTTTCGGGGTTCCGGTTGTGCCGTTGCCGACATTTCCCAGAGCAGAATTTAGCCGTTTTCCTTTTGGCCTTGAATGCCGAATTACAGACAATGCAGTGGTAGTCGATGGGGGCCATCAACCGCTCTCTTTGCTTCCGATGGTATGCAGCCCTGTCGTATTTTTTGGAATATTGCGCTCTTCTTTCCCTGGCTTTTTGGGCTTGGCATTCGTCGCACCGGGTAATGATTCTCTGCCCCCTAAGCCACTCCCCACATTCATTGCAGGGGAAATAATAGAGCCGCTCGGAAAGTGAAAATACCCAAGGGCGATCGCCCGCTTTCCGATAATGCCTGTCTCCATATTCCCCGGTGTTTCCATGCTCGACATTCCCCTGGCTCAAAAGATATTGTGCCCGCTCAAAAAGGTGTGACATTAGATAACGTTTTGCAAAGTTAGCGTTACGGCTTCAGAATAGCATCCCCCTTGAGTAGGTTTGACAACATCAAAGCTTCTCACTTTTTCTCACTTTTTCTCCCTAAGCCGCTCTTGGATGTCAGCCTTAAACGGCTTTCCCATCTACTTTTTTCTACTTTTTTCTGCTTGTTTCCTCCCTAGGCCGCCCTAGACTCACGCCACTTGTACCATGCCCATCCTGGTTTGTATCCAAGCTCAGAAGCCGCCGCCCGCCACACTTCTAAGGGAGCATTAAGATCCTTGAGGCGGTAGCCCACCCATCCCTTCTGGTAGCCCATGGCCTCCCTTTCTTCGAGTAATTCATCAAGAGCCATTTTCCAGAAGCCATCAAGTTCAGGGGCGATCGCCATTGAGTCTGTTGTGATTTCCCTGGTAGTTACGTTTGTTTGGATGAGTTCTACTGGCTCCCATTCAATGATTTCGCCCTCAGCATTCTTGACCAATCGTTTCGCCCGCTTGGGCTTTTGGATGCCCTCAAGTGTCCAGGTGCGATCGCCACAGGGTAAGCCGTGCCGTTCCCAGTTGCCACCATGGTCAATAATCAAGGCTTCTGACTTCTCAGGGGCGGGCCTTAACACCCGTCCCACCATCTGAAGGAATAAGCCTAAAGACTTCGTAGGCCGTGCCATTTGTAGGGCTTCAATGGCGGGCAAATCCGTTCCTTCAGTGAATAGTCCGACATTGGAAACAACCTTAATTTCCCCGGCCTGGAACGCCTCTAGAGCAGCCTTTCTTACTTCCGAGGGTGTTTCCCCATCAAGGTGAATTGCGGCAATACCAGCGGCTTGGTACATGGCGGCGATCGCCTTTGAATAGTCCCTATCAATGGCAAAAATTAAGCACCGTAACCCGTCACAATGCTTACGGTAGCTAGAGACTAAATCAGCAGCCAGTTGGTCACGGGGATTGAGTCGGGCCAATGACTTCGATGTGTAATCGCCCCTGCTGACCGTCGCACCCTTCACCACCATTGAGTTTTCAGCGGCTAGATATTTGTACGGGGAAAGATGGCCCGCCTCGATAAGCTGCTTGATTGATGGGCCGGTGACCATGTGGGAAAACAAATCATCTAGGCCCGCCCCATCACCTCGACATGGGGTAGCGGTGAATCCCAGAACATAGGCAGTCGGAAAGTGATTAAGGGTTTTCCTGTAGGTGGTAGCAGCGGTGTGATGGGCCTCATCGATGATGATGACCCCGAACCTGTCAGGGGGATAAAGGTGAAGGCGTCTCACCAATGTTTGAACCGATGCACTTTGGATGAGGCGATCGCCATCGTCGGGGTAGCCACTTTTGATAATCCCCACCGGTTGCCCTGAGATGGCCTCAAGTTTTGCCGCCCCCTGGTTTACCAGTTCATCGCGGTGACTGAGCAGACAGACATTTTCACCCCGATTGATGAATTCATGGGCGATCGCCGAAAGGATGATTGTTTTGCCGCCGCCCGTTGGGAGTTGCCCGACTACAGAATCATGTTGGCTCAGGCTCCCTAGAATCTCGGAAACCATTGTTTCCTGGTAGGGGCGTAACTGGAATTTATTCATCGTTAAACCCCCCATCCCGGACGGAACCAAAGATTTAAAGCATTGGCCCATCCCGACCCGCCGTTATTGTCGAGCCATAGAGCCGCTTCTCTGATTTTTTTGAAGTCATGGGCATGAATTAAGGCTTGAATTGCGGCCCGTGACCCTTGGGTGAGGGAGGCGATCGCCCCTTGAACCTGCGTAATCAGCCCCGCTTCCATTGGCGGCGGTGATGGTGGTGGATCGGGTTCTGGCTCAATCTCCCCAATCTCAAGCTGGGTAATGTTTTCAGGGGTGATCCACACCCCTTCAATATTATTGGTTTCTAGGGGTGTGGATCGGCCATAAATCTCAGTCACCCATTGGCTTTCAGGATTTATGGATAGCTCCCCAAATTTCTCAATATTTAGGGGCAATCTAGCGGCTAAATCCGCCTTAGAAATATTCCAATCTTCAGCATCCAGACTGTAGAGCCTGACTAGGCGATCGCCGTCCCTTTTCCGCCGGGAAGCGCTCTTAAGACCAAAGAATCGGAGCAACGCCCCAACGATTGCCGCCGGGGTAGCATTTTTCCCACAAGATAAGCGCACCCCAAACTTAGCTAGCTCATCCCGAAAAACGTGCCAGCTTTCAGCGAGTGCCAGAACAATGGGGTGTTCATTGTGCCATTCCCGACCCGATAGGGCATGGTCTAAAAATTCACCGATACCCCAATCATCTAAGGCCCTCACCCGTAAATGATGGTGGGTAATGTCCTGCTGACAAACTGCCCCGTGTTTGGTCTGCTTTTCCAAGGAATATTTGTCGAGGGCGATCGCCAAATCGGGGATAGCCTGCATCTCTAATTTTTCTAAGGCCCGTCGCTTTTTCCCCTTACGATCACGGCGGATGTAGTCGAGGTCAAGCTCTTCAGGGGTTTTACCCGCCCAAGCGGCAATCTCATATTTCTCGATTGCCCACCGTTGGGCCTCCGTTAATTTGTCCTCGGACTCCTTAAGGGCTTTATATTCATCCTCCGTTAGGTTTTCGGCCCCGTGGCGGCGCTGATACCAGACATCGGCGTATTCTGCCCTGCGCTCCCTTACATCGGCTTCAATGGCCTCGATTGCATCTTCTGGGAGATAACACAACTCATAGGTGGCAGTCTCGATATCCCTTTCCAGACGTGCCAATAGATCCGCCCTGAGTTGCGACAATGACCAATTAACCGCCGCTTTGTAATGGAAGTAGGGGTCATCAACATCAAGGTAGCTCTGCTCATTGGCGATCACGTCGTTGCACTGGGCCTTCGTTAACCGCCGCTTGAATAGCTTCTTAGCTGTGATTTCGTCAAAGCGATGATTAGATTCCGCGCACCAGATAAAGCGGGGGACGTTGGGCCGATACCGGGCGAGAAACTGCATTAGACCTTTAGCCGGAATATTGTCGGCATGGGCCATGAGCATCACCGCATCAAAGTGATCGCCCTCGATGTTGAACCCGGTTCCCAAGATGGGAGTTACCGCTAAGATTTGCGGCTTATGTTGGCTTAACCAAGCATCGGGATTAGTGAGAAAACCTTCGTATTCCTTGGCATTATCAGCGGTGATGGCGATCGCCCCAAAGGAATGAGCCAAAAATTCCGCGTCACTTTTCCGAGTACAGAGAATGAGGATCCGTAGCCCCGCCGCCTTGAGCTCAAGAAATTTTGCCCACCATTGAGGCGTATCCTCGAAAACAATCGCTATCTGGGGTTTCTTCTCCGTGCCTACCTTCAGGACGAAAGGTTTACGGCCTGTGGTGCGGTGGTAGAGATTGACCTCATAGTCAGTGAGGTCAGCAGATACGCATAAAGCTTTCTGGGATTCCCGGAACACCTGCCAGAACATATCGGTATGTTTCCGCCGTTGCCCCGTTTTCCCATGGGTAGAACTGAGGGTGAGGTTTTCAATTTGCTGATCGAACTCATCCCCGAAAGCGAAAGCACCATTTTTGAGCAGATTTTTAAGGGGACGGATCAGCCCTAAAACGCCCTCATTGCAGTAGGCAATCCTGGAAACAACGTCATAGGAGTTGCTGTTAAATCGAACCAGTTCACCCCCAAGGCGATCGCAGACCGTGCGATATTCCAAGCCCATCCGAGTTGCTGCGTTTCGGGCTAGGGAGATTCTAGGGAAAGGAGCGATTACCCGTCGCCACAGTCGGGCCACCATTGCCGCTAACTTCGTTTTCCCGGCGGCGGTAGGGGCGGCAATAAAGACATCCTGTGCCCCATTGGTGAGACGTTCTAGCCCCTCAGCATCTAACGCCCTAAATTCAGCGAGGGTGATGGTTTTGTCTGGAGTGAGTTTGTCGGTTCTGGCTAATCTCCTTTTAACCTCGCGGCGGGTTTTCTCAAACGTGAAAGGCTTAAGCCAATCCCAAGGCGATCGCCGTCTGTACCGCCCAAAATAATTATCCCCATCACCCTTGGATTTATCGCGCCACTGACCCCAATCAGCAAACTTAATCGAGGGAATGGCCTTTGCTAATTTTCCGTAGCCAGCGCAAAGGTTCTGACTCGAAAGCTTCTGACTATTTTTGTCTGGGAAGTGAGTGAATTTTTCCGCCTCACCATAAACCCCTAAGAATCGCTTAAGAGACTCATCCCCAAAATTTCCACTAGGCGATCCAATGACAATGACTTGGGTATCCTTTCGCCATTCCATAAAGGCACGGATCAGCGGCTTTAAGAAGCCCTCGAATGTCAGTACCCGGTAGGGCTTGGATTTATCGAGGCCGGGATGTTTCCAGACCGCTATGGGATTTTCACCCGTTTCCTTGACCTTATTTCGCCCGGTGAAGATCCCCCAATCATATTTAGGTTTGCGGTCATCCTTAGCTCGCTGCGCCCCGCAAAACATCCCGGTAACTGGATCTATTGCTGAAATGCCATAGCCACCCTGACAGGCGAAAAGCCAGTGATTAGATAGCGCAAAATCAATTTCGTCCTGGGTTAGCCCCCGCCGCAATAAATCAGCGTTCTGTGACTCAGTGAGTTTTGCCTCTAAGCCTAAAATCTCTTGATGGCGATCGCTAATGGTGACATAGCCCGCCCGTTCCTTGGCTCTTTTCTTAGCCCGTGCCTCAGCCGTCAGCCGCTTAATTTCGGCCCGGTGATTCTCTGAGCGATCGCCCCGTTCTGGGAAGTATAGGCCCCACAACCCTTGGGATTTATCACGCCCGGAATAGTGCCACCCTGGGACGCCCCCATCGGGTAGCCTCATACAAAGAGCTAAATCGCCGTCAGTGGTTCTACACTTCCCTTTAACATCCCCACAGACCTGGCATGGGTTATTCCGTTTCGTTGGGTAGAATCTGCCAGTAGAATGAAAATGAGAACCGTCATCAAATCCTCTACTTCTGGTATGATTAGAGGGAGAATTTTTGTATTGATCGTCAAAATTCAGCTTAGGGTTTACCATAAAGCCAACCCCCGCTTACTAAGTTTTTGTAGCGGAAACCCCAGAGATGGGGGAATTGAATAAGCAAAGAAGCACGTCGTCCTGAGTTCCGCCCCGTCCAAAGTTTGGTTCTCTATATTGACCGTGCTTTTTTGCTGCCTAGGCAGCGTTGTTTCCATCTTGAAAATCCCCTAAAACTTTTCTTCTCAGATATTCAGACAAGCTTAAGCCAGACGCAATAGCGGCTTTACGGACATGATCCTTCTGCTGATCATTCAGCCAGAAAGGTACTGGGATATGAGTAGATTTTGGCATAGCGAAAACCATTTACTAAACCGATACTAAATCATAAATCCATAGGTAACAAATAATTTTTCTGAAAAGGTGAAAATTTTGCTTTATCCCATCCCTGAAAATCCCCATTAATAGACGCATATCTTGGGAAAGACAGCAACCGCAATAATCCAAAACCGTGATATATCACGCTTGTCAGCACCTCCCCCAGAACCTTTTCCTACCTATTGAATAGGTATTCAGAGCAGAAAAATAAACTCTGTCAATTCGTCCCTAGGGATGAGTCAACAGAGTTTATTTTTAGAAAGCAGAGATGGTTAGGGTGAAAAAGAAATGTAAAATCTTTACGCCTTTCTATCAATAGGAATTTCTAAAAATCAAGACTCCCAAGGGTTACAGGCGATCGCCACTTCTTAAATCAAAGTAGATCCAGTTGCCGTCAATTTTTTCAGCCACTAACCCGAACTCCCTGATCCACCGGATGAAATTTCCCTTAACGGCGATCGACTCTAGGGCTTGCTCTAATTTCCCTTGATAGCTCCGTGCTTTGGATATCTCGAACGCCTCACGCTTCCTTACTCCCCTGCAACCATGAGCATAGGCGATCGCCGCTGATATGGTGATTGACGACTGAAACCAGAACCGCTACGATCTGAATAACAAAACCCGCCAAGGCTAGTGCGTGAGCATCCTCAAATAGGCGGGTTACTCTTTTTTCTGGGTAAATGCCACGACCTTTCTCAAAACCCCCTAAAACTCTTGAGGATCAAGTCAGTTTACTAGAGTCGAGGGGAATGCTCATCAAAGATACTGAGCAAGCAAAATTCTACTTACAGCACCTTAATTACTACCGATTACGGGCTTATTGGCTGTTTTTCGAGAGAAATACTAGAACCCATCAGTTCCAGACAGGGACTCGATTTCAGGATGTTCTGGATTTATATATTTTCGATAGGGAACTACGTTTACTGATCCTTGATGCCATAGAACGGATCGAAGTATCAGTGCGTAGCCAGTGGGCATATTATTTAGCCCATCGTCATGGTTCTCATGCCCATCTTGATCAGAATTTATTTAATCGTCGTTTTTGGCAACGTAATCTGAATGATCTGACAAAAGAGGTAAATCGGTCTGAAGAAGATTTTGTGCAACATTTTCAGCAAACTTATTCTGAAGCACTCCCCCCGGTTTGGGTGGTCTGTGAGGTAATGTCTTTCGGCTTACTCTCTCGGTGGTTTAAAACGATTCGTTTTGCTAGCACGAAAGCGGCGATCGCCACAGCCTACAATGTCAGAGCAAATTTTCTGGAATCTTGGTTACACCACTTAGCGATGGTGCGGAATACTTGCGTCCATCATTCCCGTTTATGGAATCGTGAATTTACCGTTGTTCCAACCCTAATCACTAGCCCCAGGCAACCTTTAACCAATGACTTCGTTAGTAATTCTCGCAAAATCTATAACAGCTTAGTGATTCTGCTCTATCTCATGGATCAGATCGCACCAAATCACCAATGGGGGGAAGAGTTACTAAATCACATCAAAACTTGTCCCCAGTCCCTCTCGGCAATGGATTTTCCTAGTGATTGGGAGAGTCGCCAGATTTGGAAAAGATAATATATCTTGTCAAGTCGAAATATCAATACATAAGAGTGCGGAAATTACTACCTAAATAGAGCCATTTTCCGTGGACAAACTATTTGATTTTCTAGAAAAAGTACCTAGTGAATATATCAATGGAAATAATTTAAAGATAGTTTTACTTTTATTTTCAGCATTATTTTTACTTTCTTTGGGTAGTTTTATGTTTTCTGTATGTATAGGAAATGATACTCGCTTAAAATTTTTTGATTTCATAGAAATAGAAAGTACAAAATAGATATTAATTCCTTTCATTTAGGGTGGGTAAGGAGTTTACGATTTTTACCGTCTCCACACTCACCCGCACGATCCGCTTCACCAAATTGACAATATACCGGGGGTCTTCACTCCAATCATTTGGGTCATTCACGATGCCACTGGCTTTGTCTTTCTTGACTTGGTAGCGTTCGATAATCCATTCCAAGGCTGATTTACCATTCACGATGTAGTCATAGGCTTCTAGGGGAATTTCTGACAAGGTAATTTTGCTGTTATAGATAATCGTCGTTTTGTCTTTATTCCGTTTACCAAAGCGCATCTTTTCCACTCGGTAATCAGCATCGTCTAAGTACAACTCTGATTGATATTCTTTGAGGGGATAGGGTTCTATGGTTTCATAATTTAGATGCCAGTGGGCTAACTCCCGTCCTGCTTTACTGAATTCCCAAAAGTCCTTTGCATAGGGGATACGGGGTAACATTTTCTTGAGGTCGGCGGCAAAGCGTTCTTTGTATTCGGGACTGTGCAGGATGCCGTAAACGTAGTAAAAAATGTCTTCTTTGGTGATGGTCTGATCGCCGTATGTCTGCTGGAAATCGCCTAATATTATATCGGGAATGTTTTCTTTTTTGGTGTAGCTTTCATTTTTAGTAAACAGTGAAATCTGATCTGTTTTTTCTACTTTTTCATAGCTATAGAGAGGGAAACACTGACTCTTAGAAATCATCTCTAAATCAGGCAGTATATTAGAGATTAAAGCTGAAAAGTCTTTACTAGAACCACGCCCGGTTAAGCAAATAGTTAAATTCTCTTTATGTTTCCATGTGTACACATAAGGCATTTTATATACACAGTTATTAAATTGTCTGTTGAAGTAGAGAAATTCTTTGCAAAAAGGTCTGTAAATACTGGCAATAATATTATCAAACTCAAATTGAGCTTTTTTGTTTTTCTGTAAATCTTGCTTAAGTTCTCTAGTCCAACTAATCTTTTTGGAATCTGGGTCTATAAAATCCTCTAGTGATTTATTCTTGTGAGAAATGTTTAAGTATTTCTCTCTTTGTTCATTGCATCACGATTTGTTTTAACACCACTAGAATATAAGTCAAAAATTGTTTTACTTTCGTTTCCTTTTTTGTCGCCTACAGCAATGAAATTATCGAAAGCTGGATCGCGTTGATTAATCCAGTCATAGCTATCATTAGGCTTGATTATCTGCCACTTAATCCCCTGAATATCTTGGAATTTCTCGATGATGTCTAGCTTTTCCTCACGGCTTAAATAGTCACCAATGTCATGGTAGTAAAGCTCGCATTTGCCCGTCTTCTCAGGATTTTTGATTAACAACGTAATCGCGACAGGGGTTCTACTACCAGAGCCGAAAATCTTACCACCTTCCTGCCGTGATGTTTCGCCTGATGTTCTCTGATTACCCCGCAGATTAAAGCAATAGATACTGGAAAACTCATCGGTTAAACATTTTCTCAGTCCATCCATCGCGTTGTTATCAATGAATGAACCATTGGTGACATAGGCGACGATTCCCTTATCTTTTATCCGGTCACTAGCCCAGCGAATCGCTCGGATATAGGAATCATAAATACTTGTTTTATTGACAGCATTGGAAAATTCAGCATAGGTTTCCTTGATGCGCTGATCTAAATTGTCATACTTTAGATTTTTATTGCCATCATTCTCGCTAGTCTGACCCGCCGAATAGGGAGGATTCCCCACGATGACTCTAATATCATTTTGCTGCTGTCGTTTAGCCCGTTCGTGATTCTCTGGGAAGATTTTATCTAAGAGCGTTGTCTGCTTATTTTTCGGCTCAAATAACTGAAAAGTATCCGTTAAGATAATGCCATCAAAGGGAGAATATTCCGTTTTAGCGAGAAAATGATAAGCCGATTCGATATTGATCGCCGCAATATAATAAGCCAACAAAACAATCTCATTGGCGTGTAATTCCTGCTTAAACTTTCGCTCTAAGTCTTCGGGCTTGATTAAGCCATTCTGTAACAACCGCACGATAAAAGTCCCTGTACCTGTAAACGGATCAAGAATATGCACCCCCTCATCCGTTAACCCGACCCCAAATTCCTGCTTTAGAGCCACATCCGCACTGCGAATAATAAAATCCACCACTTCCACAGGCGTATAAACAATCCCTAACCGCTCTGCCATCTTGGGAAACGCATTACGGAAAAACTTGTCATAAAGCTCAATGATAATCCGCTGCTTACCCTGAGCATTATCAATACCCGCCGCCCGTTCCCTGACGCTCTCATAGAACTTTTCTAACTTTGCCGTTTCTTTGGCAATAGATTCCCCCTCCAGTAAATCCACCATGCCCTGCATCACCTGAGAGACCGGGTTTAACTGAGAGAACGGATAATCCTCAAAAAGCGCATCAAAAACAGGTTTTGTGATCAGATGCTGGGATAACATCTCAATCGCATCATCCTGAGAAATACTGGGGTTTAAATTTTCCTGTAATCCCCCTAAAAAATCATCAAAAGCCTTACGGTGCTTATCCTCTGGACTTTCCAGTAATGCCTTAATACGGGTGACGTGGTTTTCTGCGATGACTGCCACATCTTTCGCCCAATCTTCCCAGTAGCGACGGCTGCCACACTTGACCACGATTTTCGCGTAGATCGCTTCTCGCCATTCCTCTAGGTTTGGGAAATTAATCGCTATCTGACGATAAGCAGTCCCCGATTCTTTGGTTTTATTTGGATCAGTAGGATCAGGCTTGCCATTACTTCTATCTGCACCATCCCCTAGACCATCGTCACCACCAGTACCAGAAACGCCAATAATATTGATTTGCTGAGGTTTCGCCTTATTCAGTTCGATTTTGTTGACCGTCGCATTGAAGCGATCATCATGCGCCCGTAACGCCTGTAAAACACTCCAAACCACTTTATATTTTTTATTATTCCTTAGGGCTTCTTCGGGGGAGACATCCGCTGGAATCCCAATCGGCAAAATGATGTAACCGTACTTTTTCCCGTCAACTTTCCGCATTACCCGCCCGACCGACTGCACCACATCCACAATCGAATTACGGGGGTTTAAGAACATCACCGCATCGAGGGCAGGCACATCCACCCCTTCCGACAGACAACGGGCATTAGACAGAATGCGACAAACTTTTCCCTGATGATGAGTGTCTTCCTTTAGCCAGTCGAGTTTCTGGTTTCTCTGGAGAGAGTTCATCGAACCATCCACATGATCAAGCTCACAATCTAAAATTTCTTCATTCGGGTGTGATCGCCGATACTCATCGATAATTTCAGCGAATAGACTAACCACCCGCTTAGAATCTTTAATCGAACTGGAGAAAGCCACCGCCCGCCGCATTGGAGCAAGATCATCAATATGATTCCCACCGATGTCTTCTAACATCCGTTTCGATAATCCATTCCAGCAGCCCGTAATTCTGACTGCATCCTCTAGGTTTAGCTCATCATTGGCATCCGCTAATTGGTGCTGAAACGTTTTACTGACATACTTTTCATCCACTGCCAAAACCAAAACTTTGTAGTCAGTCAGTAGACCAGCTCCCACCGCCTCACCAAAGCCTAAGCGATGAAATTCCGGGCCATAGAGACTTTCATCATCCATCGAACAGATAACCGCATCCCCTTCCTTCGCCTGAGTTTTACTGACATCGTTGTAGATTTTCGGGGTAGCAGTCATATAGAGCCGCTTTTTCGCCTTCAGAAAATCTTGATTATGTACCTTCACAAAATAGGATTCATCGCTATCCGCTAACGTGACCCCGGTGGTACGGTGGGCTTCATCGCAGATGATCAGATCGAACTCAAGTAATCCTTTCTCCTGAGCATCTGCCACGGCCTGAATCGATTGGTATGTGGAGAAAATAACCGTTAAATCTTTCTTCCCCTGAAACGCCCGCACCTGATCGGCGATCGCCTGGGGGTCAGTAGTGGCAGGTAACGCCAAATCATAGGTATGGATATCTTCAGAATCAGTTTTTTGCTTACCGACTTTCTTATCCGAACAAACTGCGATGGCATTCAAACCGACCTCACATTCCGCTGACCATTCCCGAAGGGTTTGGGAGAGTAAAGAAATTGAGGGAACCAAAAACAAAACAAATCCCTGTCTCTGGACTGCAAAAGATTCTGCAATCTTGAGGGAGGTAAAAGTTTTACCCGTCCCACAAGCCATGATCAGCTTACCCCGATCCGCCGCCTGAAACCCCTCAGTAACCTTATCTAGAGCCGTTGCCTGATGGGATCTAAGATTTTTTTTCGGTCTTAGCTTTAGCTCTAAAATCCTTTGCTTCAGACTAAAGGAATCCCAATTAATCGGACTATCAGCTAAATCCTGCAATCGCAACCGACTACAGGGGATTTGCTGATTTTCCAGAGCTTTTTCAGCGTGCTTACTCCAGTCATCCGTAGTCGAAACAATAATTCGCTGGGTATAGAGCTTTTTACCCGATGCCGTAAAAAATGAATCAATATCTTCCTTAGACAGGTGGCCCGCATAAAATTTGCACTGAATCGCACAGTAGCCAAATCCATCGGCCCGTTCTGCCACCAAATCAATCCCTGTATCTGATTCACCACCCCGTTTCGGAAAATCATTCCACATCCACACTTCACTAAACTGGCTACGGTAGAGGGGATCGGTTTTCAAAATCTGTAAGACCATATGCTCAAAGCGATCGCCCAAATCACGCTTGGAAGTAGCGGCTTCCCTGAATTCTGCCAAGATGTCGTGAATGGTCGTCATGGTTCTGCTGTTGGTCTTGATTAGAGTTCATTGTTAGGCCAAAAGAGAACCCTCCAAAGCAGGTCACCTTGATCTTTTAATAAAAAGTTAAAGACTTTATAGGTCTAATTGTTTCTCTAAGTCTTGGATATTGCGAATAGTAGACCAATCGAGGTCTGTGTCCTGAAGTAAGGCGATCGCCACATTGATTAAGTGCTGAGGGTAAACCCGTTCTTTTGGTGGAACAGGATCGGCGTTGTTGTCCCTCACCTGTTGGGCTTTATCAGCGAGCCATTGCTTAGAGGCCCTAGGAATTTTGATATTGATCGGCACTGAAATTTCAGCTTCCTTACGTTTACTCGCTTTTTTGGGGGGTTGTTCCGGTGGGGTAACGTTGCCCTGGCTTAATCCAGACTTGTCCCCTAGGCTAGTTTGTTTGAGTCTACCCATTGAGAATCTCCTTTGCTAACTTCTTAAAGGCTTTAGCCCCGATGCTATTTTTCGCGTAATCCAGTACCGAGACTTGGGCGGAAACCGCTTCGGCGATCGCCACATTTTCGGGAATCGTCGTTTTAAGCAGATTGAACCCTAATTCCTGTGCCCCGTTTTCGAGCATCCCGTCATATTCCTTGGTGATTACTAACCGCGAACGGTAACGACTCCGAAGGACATCGATAGGTAAATTAGGATCTTCCTCCTTTACCAGTTCCACCGCTTCGGCTAATCCTTTGATCACCGCAGGCTCGGAAACAATAGGAATAATCAGGCGATCACAACTCAAAATCGCTTCCACTGAAATCGCGTTAATCGCAGGCGGGCAGTCTAATAGAATTACATCATAACCCATTAAACCTTTAAGAGATTTTGCCATTAAACCCTCAGTCATGGGGTAATTGAGGATTTCAAAATTTCCGGCGATCGCCCGAAGATTGTGGCGACTGGTTTCAATCGTTTGGTCAGATCCATCAAGCCAATCAATCACTGTGGGGTGTTTCCCCTCCGTTGCCAGGGAAAAACTCAATGTTCTTTGGGCATCGAGATCAATCACTAGAACTTTTCGTTTCTGGGTTGCCAAGGCCGCCCCTAGATTGGCGACGGTTGTAGATTTCCCTACGCCGCCTTTGAAATTAAACACAGAAATAATCAT
>NZ_CP013999.1:0-8308 GCF_001521855.1 Picosynechococcus sp. PCC 73109 | reverse complement strand
GGTCTACACCCCCATCCCGGACGGAACCAAAGATTTAAGGCATTGGCCCATCCCGACCCGCCGCAACTGTCGAGCCATAGGGCAATTTCTCTGATTTTCTGCCATCCATGGGCATGAATTAAGGTTTGAATTTTTGCCCGTGACCCTTGGGTGAGAGTGACGATCGCCGCTTGCACTTGATCCGCTAAATTTTGCTCCGGTGGTGGTGCATTTTGGCCGGGTTCAGCACCGCAAAAATGGGCTGTTTTTTGCTCGATTTTTTTTGAAGCCTCTAAATCGCTGGAAGCCTTGCCATTAGGGAGTTTTTCGGGGTTCAGCACAACACTGTTTTCTATAAAAGAACAGGCTTCTGCTGAACCTGTATTTTTAGCCTCATTCCCATGGCCATTTTTCACCGCTCCCCAATCAACTGATCCGACCTGTTGGCGACTGAATTTTTCTTCAATGGCGGTTAAGACTTCCCGGTGTAATTCCGTTGGCAGCATCGGGGCGATCGCATACTTGCGGGTGTTCCCTTGTCCATGGGCTGTCACATCGAAGCCTAGTCGCCTCATGGCTGCTCTAAACGACCGGATGATATCTTTCCGCACAATGCCTTTTAATCGCTTCCTATGGGGCTGCTCTAGTGCTTTGCTATGCCATTCCTCGATGGCTTCCTTGGTGAATTTCTCCCCATCGAGTTTGGTCATCAGCTCCGGAGTACCAAGGGCGTTAAGAGTCTTGATCAGCAGTGCATCAGTTTTGATATCACCCAACCAAGCAAAACCCGTTTTTCTGTGGAGCCGTTCTAGTTCAAATAATCGCTTCTCCACTTGGGCGATCGCCAATTGTTCATGGTTCAACATTGCAAAAAGGGTTAGCCCCTGTAATGCCTCCGGGTTTTGTTCGAGTAAGTAAAGATTTTCACCAGTGCATTGGGGTGAATGTTGGAAGCCCGGTAAGGTTCGCTCTAACTTGATTTTGCGGGCCACATCCACACCTCGGATATCTCCGTAGGTTTCGGGGTCAGTTTCCTTGAGTTGATCGAGTCGGCTTAAATCACTAGGGGCCGCTGCTAGACGGCGGGCCGCTGCCATCTGCTTTTCTTGAAGTTCTGCTTTCAATTCATCCCTAATGGCTTTCCTGGTAGCCGCTCCATTGTCAGCATCGTTTACCAGTTCATCGGACGGGGGCAGCATTGGCACGACTGAGCAGCCCTTAGCCTCTAAATGTTCGATGACTCGCTGTTTAAAGTTCTGCTGGGCATCATCGGCGATCGCCCGTAGTTTGTCCTCGTACTGAACCCATGGCGACTTTTCCCAAGCTTCAATCAATACCGTTCTGACCTCATCCGGGGCATTTGTTAGGCCCACCATGTCTTTAAGATTGTCGAGCTTTTTCCGCCATGAATGGGGCCGGGG
Organism: Picosynechococcus sp. PCC 73109; assembly: GCF_001521855.1. NCBI lineage: Bacteria > Bacillati > Cyanobacteriota > Cyanophyceae > Chroococcales > Geminocystaceae > Picosynechococcus > Picosynechococcus sp. PCC 73109. The sequence goes on along the minus strand of NZ_CP013999.1, from coordinate 6,908 downwards.
GTTGGGCTTCCCTTTCTCAGTGAGATAGAGATATCTGTCTATCTTGGGGTCACGGGGGCGGAACAACTGCTGATCAACCTGATCCACTGAGATAATGCCCTCAAAGATGCCCACCTCCACATCAAATAAACTGACCCCTTCTTTCAATGCCTCCCCATCTAAATCAAAACCACGGTTAGCCGCTGGGGAATAGATGAGCAGCTTTTTATCGGGGTTGTTCTGCCAGAACTCGCTAGGCTTGTTCAGGGCATCATCCGGGCATTCTTGATCGGTGCTGTCTTGATCGATGATGACAATCTGCTCAGGATTTAAAATCCCATCCCTTAGTACCTGTTGGTAAAAGGTTCTGAGCTTGGCTGCATTGTCAGAAGTCACCACGACCCGCAACCCTGCCTTAAGCTTCATCAGTGCCAGTTCAAAGGCGATCGCCTCATCATCCAGCAAAGTGAATTTATGGTGAGCTGGGCTTGGTTGGAAGTTCTGAATTTTGAGTGACTTCTGACCCCGGATGCTGTCAATGAGCTGGGCCGTCTCATCGTTCAAATTCCCATCAAGGGTGATCACCAGGGCAGCCCGCTTAAGCATCGCCTCAAACCGTGCCAGGATTTGCGCTTGCCTGCCTTCTCCCTTCAATGTGTCGCCATCAATGGCACTGCGAACCACCGAGCAGACTTCATCAATGACAACGATTTTCCCGTCTAACTGATGCTCTAGCCACCGCATTAAAGACTGGAAACAAGCGGCGAACCATTGCCCGGAGTCAAGCCAGTCGTAGGCTTCGTCTGCATGGAGGTGAAAGGTTGCTGGTGCTTCCCCTGGGGTCTTATTGGCCCGCTCCACTGTCTGGAGCAACAGGCGGTTAATGTCTGACATGAAGATGACTTCGATGTCAGAAGCCAGATAAAGCTTGATCAGAAACTCGATAATGCTGCCAGTTTTAGAAGTGCCTAAGCCGCTCTTAATGTGCATCGTGGCGGGCTTGTGCTGACGGTAAATTTCCATCAAAGCCTCACCTGATAACCATTGCTCATTTAAGGTGACATCCGGAGTGTATGTAATCCATTGGCCCCGGAGTGCGTCAAGTTCCGCTTTCTCCTTAGCCACCTGCTGGGCCTGGAAAGCGAGTTTGTAAAACTCTTTGGGGCTTAGATACTCGACATCATCAAGGCTGCTTAATTCGTCAATATCGGGGCAATCCTTGGCTACTTGACCCCACCAGGCGATCGCCACATCATAGCCCCCTTTAACAAAATACTTGATGTGCTTGCACCAGCGGCGGTAAACGTTGGGGTTCAGGATGTCGCCCGCATCCGGAGCGATGATAATTTTGCTGGCTCCCTCAAGGGCTGCTTTTAACTGGGTTTTGCTGCCTAGGAAGTTCCCACCGGGGGAGCCAATGCAGGAAATGTTTAGGCGATGAGAAGCAACATAGGGTTTAAGGAATCCCTCAGTTAACCAAACTGATTCACTTTGTGGAATTTTTTCCACAACGTTTAAAGGCAGCTCCCCATTCTGGAGGTGGCTGCTAAATGAACCTTTAGCCCAACGATATTTATTATCAGCATCCGGGTTTTCGTCCCTAATCTGGAAGCCGATCGCCCGCCCCTTTTCGTCAAAAGCAGGGCAAGCAAAACCAGTGACCCCGGAGTGTAAAATCTTTTTGCCATCCCGGAGAATGACCCCCGGCAACTTTTCACTAACCGACCGGGGCAGCTCTAACCCCGGAGCCACAGAAAAGAATAAACCCGCGTCAATAGCAGCATCATCTAAACCACGACCCCGGAGCTGCTGACGATGTTTTTGGGTTAGTCCCAAGTGAGCGGCGATCGCCCGGATGTTTTTATCACGCTCATCAAAGCTTAGGCTGTTCCGATATTGCTGGGCTTCCTTGGCTAGTCGCTTCTGCTTTTTACGGTGCTGCTCTGCTTTCCAGTGGTCTTTTTGCTCTGGTGTCCAGTCATCTTGGGCCGGGGCATAGATTCCCCATACGCCATCCTTTGAAGGCTTTAGCCACTTCCATCCGGGGGCATCATAGCCACCATCAATGAAGCTGTGACATAAAACCAGATCATCGCCCTTGGTTCGACAGTCTCCGGATGTATCGTCACAGACCGGGCATGGGTTACTCCGTTTCGTTGGGTAAAACTTGCCTGAAGAATGAGAATGATACTCATTCCCGAATCCTCTGTTTAGGGTAAAATTGGGGGAGCAATTGTCAGCCCTCGATTCCTGTATTACACTTTTTGACATAACAAAAGAAACCGTCCCCCATTACCTTTTCTGGGAGTCGGTTGATTTAAGTGAACTTGATGAAACCCCCAAACTTTGGTCGGAGCGGGGGTTTCGTTGTATTTATGCGGCGGTTGGGGCATCATTCTTGAGAGCCTCCGCATAAAGTTTCCGAGACAACTGAGAAACATTCATTCCCTGAGCCTTGGCATAAGCGGCGATCGCCTTGTGCTGCTCTGGTTCAATCTTGATAGAAACGACTTTTTTCGCCATGGGTTTATTCGTATTCGTGTCCCACTACAGTAATACAGTTTTCCTTTGGTTGCAACTGCTGTATCGACTGCCCTGCAAGGGTTGCAGACAAGTTTATTGGATCTAATGTAGATCGGAGTGACAGCAATGTTTGCTACTAAAGGTATCGGAGTGACAGCAATGTTTGCTACTAAAGGTATCGGAGTGATAGCAATGTTGAACAAAGATAGCCATCCCCATTTTTATTCTGTTGGTGAGGGAGACATTTATAAGAAACGTCCCTTCTTTATAAATCACTCACTTAAAGCCAAAATGACACACCCCCTAACCCGATCATCCAACTTCTGGCAGTAGGCGATCGCCCTGGGGACATCATCAATAATTTCCTCTAAATCCTGCATGACTTTTATGACTGTGGTGAGGTTGCTCACTGATGCCTTTTCCCATTGGTTTAAAAGGAAACGACGGGATAGAGCCGCTTCGACTGCATCCCGTCCGAATAAACTGTTTAACTCTGCTCTATCTCGACTCATCCTGCATCCTGTAATCGCTCTTCTCTTTTGATGATGTTGGCTACCGTTGTGGGATACCACCGCCCGCCCCGTTGGGTCTTAATACCCTCAGAGTTGAGATGATCGGCGATCGCCTGTAGGGTTTTGCCTTCATTGCGTAGCTTCTGTATTGCCTCAACTGTCTTATGTTCCTTGGTTTTGGCGAGCTTTTTGCCCGTCACCTCATACCCAAAACCTACGCCCCCGATATGCTCTCCCTGGGACTTCTTATGTTGTAGAGCTGCACTGGTACGCTCTCCGATGGTTTCCCGTTCCCATTGGGCCACACTCATCAGAACATTGAGAACCAAGCGGCCCGATGCGGTGCGGGTATCGACTTGCTCAGATACAGACATGAGGGAAAATTTATCAGCAAAATAGTTTTCCAGAAGCCAGTCAAGGTCTTTAACAGAACGGGTGAGTCTGTCGAGCTTAACGATTACCATGGCTTCGACTTCTCCACTGTCGAGCATCCCTAATGCTTTCTGCAAACCAGGACGATCTAGACTCTTCGCAGACTGTCCAGCATCGATAATGATGTCTACCAGCTCAATGTCATAAAGACCTGCATAGGCCTCTAGTTTGGCTTTCTGGGCATCTAGGCTTACGCCTTGGGTTGCCTGCTCTTCAGTGCTGACTCTGATGTATCCGATGGCTTTCATAGTGGTTTTCCTTTGGTGGTTTTGGGTGAGGGTGGGGCACGGTGGCCCCGTGGTGGTTTAGGTGAGGGCGGGGCACGCCTGTTTCTTTTTTGCATTAGCGAGCTTTATCGCGCGTGCGACTTAGCCCAGGGCGGCGATCAATTTTGCTTTCGTCATGCTGCTGTAACCCTTGACCTTGGCTTGGGAAGCGGCTTTCTTAAGCTGTCTGATGCTCATGCCCTCGAAGCGGTTTTGCGGTGTGGTGGGGGCGACGGTGATAGGTGCTGGCTTGGGAACGGTGGGAGTGGCAGGGCGGCGGCGGGCTGCAATGGAATCATGAATAAAGCAGATCAAAGCAGCAAAAAAGTAAGCGGAGGCTGCAAAAAATGTAGCGGTGATGATGAGTGTCATTGTCTGAACCTGTAGCGTTTGCGGTGGGGTGGCCTGTGTAGCGGTGGCTCTCCCCTTCATGCCTTCAGTATAACGCTTTGTTATACGAGTGTCAAACAAATTGTTAGACAATTGTTTTACGCGATGATGTGAGCTGTTATGCAGCGTGTTAGACAAGGTTATACAATGGGGTATAACAACGTATTCGGGAATGTATAACCATGGCTGAAACAAAGCTAACCGCGTTCCGATGCCCTGCTGATTTGTTGGCCGCAATTGAGTCAGAGATGGCTTCCACCAATGACGGGAAAACAGACGTGCTAGTGAGGCGACTCAGAGCGGCGTATGGCCTGAGCGCGGATGCCCCGCCCCCGTCTGTGGTAAGCGAAATGCAAGCGGCGATCGCGGAACTCCAAGGGGAAATTGAAGCCATAAAAAAGCCATTGGCGGCGGCGTGACAAGGGTTACAGGAAAAGCCGCTACAGGGGTAGAAACGGGGGGATTAACCCAGCGTGCCCTGAACGAATTGCTGGGCTTCAACAGAACCGATAACCGCCCCCGAAAATGGAGAGAAGCCGGGCCGGAAGTTCTGGCAACGGAAACTAGAGCAGCCTTAGGGACTGCCTATCAATACGAGGAAAACTCAAAAAAATACTACCCAATGGAGGAAAAATAAAATGGCAAAACTTGATCGCAGCGGAATGGATCAAAGTCAGCAGTCGAAAGAAATTAGAGCCTTTATGGGCCGCCACAACCTGAACCTGTGGCAGATGGCGAGAGCAATGAAGATCCCCTCTTATTGCCTGAGCTCGGTTATTTTGGGGGAGGGGGGGTTAACCGCTGACCAACAACTGAGCTTTGATCGCCTGAAGCTTGAAATGATGTTCAGTCGTTGAATTTGAGCTTCTCAAAAAAGAAAATGCCTTGCTCCAGAAAAAATTAGAACTTGCAGGGGCGATCGCAGGAAAGGCACGAAATATTAATCACGTTTTGGCTCTAGTGAATGCTGATGCTGTCAGGGATGATGGATTTTATTACAAGGGAGAATCTGGCTTAAGCGCCCCTGAGTATGCCCAACGCCTGCAGAATGATTCAGGTTATGCCCATTTGTTCGGGGGAGCTGACGGGGGCACCAATGCGACCGAAAACAACCCATGGGCACCGGGGAGCTGGAACCTTACAAAGCAAATGCAGATCACCAAGTCTGATCCGTTGCTTGCCGCAAGACTCAAACAAGAAGCCAGGGGATAGGCAGCCTTCGGGGAGCTGGCTTATTATCGTTGCTGCCATTGCCGCATGCTCCCCGGTGTCTGCTTTTAAGATATCAGGCGATCGCCAAAACCTCCGGAGGTGCGTAATGTGTGAGGAAATTTTGGTGCAGGAAAAGAATCGGTTAATCAAAAAATTGAGAAACCGATTTACCCAAAACCTAAGCCACATCCTGACCCCGGTATTTTTGCCACTGATACCAAGCCCACCCCGGCTTATATCCAAGCTCAGAAGCCGCTGCTTTCCAGACTTGCAACGGTGGTGCCAGCTCACCCAGACGAAAGGCAACCCATCCGGGCTTATATCCCTTGCTTTCCCTTTCCTCTAGCAGCTCATCAAGTCGAGCTTTCCAGAAGCCATCGATATCAGGGGCGATCGCCACAGTGCCGGGTTCGATGGTGCGGGTCGTGACCTCAGTTTGGATGACCTCGATGGGTTCCCATTCAATAATTTCCCCATCGGCATTTTTGACTAATCGTTTCGCCCGCTTAGGTTTTGCCACTCCCTCTAAAGTCCATTGGCGATCGCCGCAAGGCAAGCCATGGGCGGCCCAATTATCGGCATGGTCAATGATGATGGCTTCGGTTTTTCCCGGTGCGGGCCTCAGCACCCGTCCCACCATTTGAAGAAATAATCCGAGGGATTTAGTCGGGCGTGCCATTTGCAAAGCCTCGACTGCTGGTAAGTCGGTTCCCTCGGTGAACAGTCCCACATTGCAGACAACCTTAATTTCCCCGGCTTGGAATGCCTCTAAAGCGGCCTTGCGGATATGTTGGGGTGTTTCCCCATCGAGATGAATTGCAGGGATACCAGCGGCCTGATACATGGCGGCGGTGGCTTTGGAATAGTCTCGATCAATGGCGAAAACCAGACATCTCATCCCGTCGCAATGTTGACGATAGCTGCTCACTAAATCAGCGGCTAATTGATCTCTAGGGTTTAGAGCGGCCAATGACTTCGAGGTGTAATCACCCCGTCTGACTTTTGCCCCCTTGATGACCATTGATTTTTCGGCGGCAAGGTAGCGGTACGGGGAAAGGTGGCCCGCTTCAATGAGCCGCTTAATCGTTGGGCCTGTGACCATGTGGGAAAACAAGTCATCCAAGCCCGCCCCATCGCCCCGGCAAGGCGTAGCAGTGAAACCTAATGTGTAAGCTCCCTCAAAGTGGTCAAGAATCTTTCTGTAGGTTTTGGCGGTGGTGTGGTGGGCTTCATCCACAATGATCGCCCCGAATCTATCTGAGGGATATTTATGGAGGCGACGGACTAGGCTTTGAACTGATGCTGATTGGATGAGGCGATCGCCATTGTCGGGATAACCCGCTTTGATGATTCCCACTGGTTGCCCTGAGACAGCCGCTAATTTGTCCGCCCCTTGGTTAACCAATTCGTCACGATGGGAAAGTAAGCAAACAGACTCATTCCGCTTGATGAACTCATGGGCGATCGCCGAAAGGATGATAGTTTTGCCGCCGCCCGTTGGGAGTTGACCAACGACCGAATCATGTTGGGCAAGACTGCTTAAAATCTCACTGACCATTTGAGCTTGATAGGGGCGTAGTTGAAATTTACTCAT